>DJVN01000016.1 GCA_002441205.1 Syntrophaceae bacterium UBA6255
CGGGCGGATGGGTAGTCCTGGACGGCCACTATAGCGCCGGAGGTCAACAGTCCCATGTATCGCTTGTTTTTCTACCTGACCCGCAACATCAATGGGAAACGGAGCAAAAAGAAAATCCTGTAATTAATGACAGTCATCCGCTCTCTCGATATAAAGAAAGACTTTCCCTGTGCACTGATACCGATACGTCCTGTATAAAAGAAAGTGATGTACATGAAATAGTGACCATCGGTGGCATCGTCACGCACATCCGTGAAATGATGACCAAAAGCGCGGGCGTAATGGCCAATGTAACAATCGAAGATCTAAAAGGCTCCATTGAAGTCATCTTTTTCCCTCATACCTACAAAAACTATTACGATCTTATCCACGGGAATGACCCTGTAATTATTCAAGGATTGATCGAGAAAGTAAATAAAACAACAAAAATGATATGTGAGAAAGTACAGGTTCTGGTGAACGGGGACAAGGAGTGTGGTCTGTGAAAGAGAAAACTCAAGATAAAATTTTAAACAGTATCGCCATGGACGTTAAAAGAACCTTGGCCAAGGAAGGATTTAGATTAACTCTCTCAAATCCCTGTTATGCCCGGATTCGCGGTGAACAGGCGCCGGCTTGTCCTCCGGAAGATTTGGGTTTGTCGTTTTACATTATTGACCCTCCCATTCCGCCGGTAGCGCCTTTTGATTGCATCACGGTATATGTTAGCTTTGAAAACCATGATATGGGTGGCATCTGTTTTCAGTTGATCTTTTGTTTTCATGCGGCTCTTGAACCTTGTATGGAAGTGAATGAAATAGAAGCAGTTTATCATAAACATGATTCTGTCTGGTTCCTCAACCTTTCAGACTATTTGTCGGATATTGAAGATTCATTTAAGCTTTCCTGGGATACGGAATACGATGAGTCGATTGAGGATAATTTAACGGGATGGATTCCTCTTGAAAAATATGAAATCATCCACGATATTATGAAGAAGCTGCAACAGCATCAGGAAGAATGGCTTCAACGGGAGAAGACTTATGCACGGTAAACAATATCAGCTAAGCAAATCCCTTTTTATCCGAGGGCTTCAATGCCACAAATCACTTTATCTCCAGAAGTTTCAACCGGAGTTAAAAGAAGAGGTAACGCCCGAAAAGCAGCGACTTTTTGACAGTGGTTCGAATGTCGGCCTGCTGGCGCAGCAGCTTTTCCCGGGCGGTGTCAATGTGCCCTATGAAGGCCTTTCTTATACGGAACAGATCGAGAGAACGCAGTCCCTGATCCAACAGGGGGTTGATACCATTTACGAGGCCGCATTTTCTTATCAGGGCGTCTTTGTGAAATGTGATATTCTGCACCTTGGCTCTGACGGGTGGGCAATCTATGAGGTAAAGTCCTCGGCAAAGGTGGAAGAATACCAATTAAACGACGTTTCCTTGCAGCATTATGTCGTTTCCGGAACCGGCCTTCCGGTCAAGAAAGCGTTCCTTGTTCATATCAACACAAAATATATCCGGCATGGGGATATTGAGGTTGATAAATTGTTTGCCATAATTGATGCGACTGACATCACAAAGGAGAAAAGAGATTTCATCAAGGATGAGTTGGAAAAACAGCTGAATATGCTGGATGGCGATGAACCGGTTATCGATATTGGCGCTCACTGTGATAATCCTTTTTCGTGCGACTTTAAAAGCCATTGCTGGTCACATATTCCCTCGCCATCGGTATTTGATTACAGGGGAACGGGAAAGCCAAACAGCTTCCAGCTTTACCAAAAAGGAATCATCAGGCTGGAGGATGTGCCTTCTGATATGCTGGGACGGCGGACAAAAATTCAGCATGAAGGAATGCTTTATCAGAAAAACCACATCAATGTCGCTGCCCTGAATAAATTTCTGGAATCTTTTTGGTATCCGCTTTGTTTTATGGATTTTGAGACGACCTTCATGGTGCCAGTACCCATGTATGACGGCATGCGTCCCTATCAGCAGGTCCCCTTTCAGTTTTCCGTCCACGTTCAGCAAGAACCGGACGGCAAACTGGAGCATTATGAATATCTTTCCGACGGCGTCAAAAACCCGCAGTCTGAATTCATTGACCGGCTGCTTGCCGTTATTCCCCGTGACGCCTGTATCGTTACCTGGAATCAAGGCTTCGAGATTTCGCGTCTCAGAGAAATTGCCACGGCGTTTCCCGACAAAAGAGACATTATAAATCATATCATTAACAACATTCGTGATTTAATGAAGCCGTTTCAGAGCATGACCGTTTACAACTGGCAGTTTAACGGGTCGTACTCCATCAAGGCGGTTTTGCCGGCGCTTGTGCCCGAACTTTCCTACGATGATCTGGAAATCAATAACGGCGGGACGGCTTCATCGGCCTGGGTCTGCTTGGTTCAGACAAATGATGCCGGAGAAAAAGAGACTATTCGGAAGCAGCTTCTTCAGTATTGTCATATGGATACTTTGGCAATGGTAAGAATCTTGGAAAAAATGAAGGAAATGGCGATTTGATGGTCGATACAGGAAGAAATTTTTGAATAAACTATTAAGGGAGGTCAATCAAAATGGCAGATGACGGTAAGATTACACTTCATTGGCATTATCTTGGAAAAATTGAAAAATTTAAAGACGAAATCCCATTTCCATTTGAATCAGACGGAAAAAAAATAAAGCCCTTCCCAGGTATTTATGTCTGGATATGGAAAGGAGAAAAAAGAAAATATGTACACTACGTCGGTCAAGCACAAGACATTTGGAAACGGCTTGAGGATGAAGTGTCGGGCCTTTTGGGCGGAGCTTGGATGCAATATAAACTTGAACCAAATTCAGACTTATACGAGATCAAAATGAAAATTACATCAGGAGGACTACAGACAGGGAATTTTTATTGCGGGGTTGGAAAGGAATATTACAGCCCCAATCGTGGGAAAAAAGATAGCATATCGGCAATCATGAATAAAGACAGAATTGCTTGGGCTTCATACATGTTAGAGTGCATGGATATTGCCGTTGCCAAAATTGAAGATAAAAAGTGCCGTTTAAATGTGGAAGCAGCCCTAATTCACGGATTAAGAAAGTATTTGAGAGAGAATAAAAATGTGAAAGTGAAAGGTCGCATAGAGGATGTTTTTTTTGGCCATGCTAATAAACCAACCAAAGAGTTCAATATTTGTCATGCTGGAGATGCTGGCGATGTTGAAAAGCTGCCTGAGGAATTGAAAAAAATTACAAAATGGGGAAAAGAAGATGAATAGTAATAATGAGTATTTGGAAATCGCTGGATAGGATTCACAAAATGCAATACAGTTCAACAATATCGCTTGTGGTCAAAGTCATCGACAGTGAAATTTTTGAAGACATGGGTGAGGTTGGAAAAGATGGCCGTGCAACTGGTTGTGAAATTTCCGTCCATTGTTTAGGCGCCGACGAATGCGGCAAAATATTCAACGTGAACATCCGCACCTCTGTCGCCACCTGTGAGGAAGCCGGAAAAATCACCGAAAAGCTGTCATGTAATAGCATTCACTTTGTCCAGGGTGTGTTTCTTTTAGGTTCTGATGAAAATTACGATATTATTACGGTTTATGATCCCAGTTATGAAGCAGTCGGCAATGATAAAGTGTCTCTTTACTCCAGACAGCTCAATCAATGCAACTGTAAAAAAGGAGAATACCTGTATCGATCGGCAATGACATGATAATTCTGTTAGCGGGTGATTTACATTACAACATGCAGCAATTTCAATGGCTGGAAGAGCAAAAAGATAATTATGATTGTCTCTGTTTGACCGGTGATTTTATCTCTGAAAAGTCCGATGATTTAAGCATGCAGGTCGCTTGGATTTCAGACTGGATAAGAGGGTTGGATAAACAGATTTTTGTTTGCAGCGGCAATCACGACTGTGACGATCTGGCGGAAAGCAACTGGCTCAATGATTTAAATTGTTCAAAAATATGCGCTGACAATCAAACAAAAAGATTTGGCGGCATCACGTTTGGCTGTATTCCCTATCTTGGGGCAGATTTCTCCGTCTTTGCTGATTGTGACATTCTCGTGGCACATGTACCCCCGTTCAAAACGAAAACCTCCCAATCAGTCGTTGGTCGTGTAAAAAAGGATTGGGGCGACAAAAATTTGTATGATGCCTTAAAGAAACATCTTCTCCGGCCGCGCTATTTGCTCTGCGGACACGTTGAAGATCCTGTCGCGACAATGGATTGCCTTTTTGGTGTCGAGATTGTCAATCCTGGCACAAAGCATAATTCTTCTGTGCCCAACCATGAAATCATTGCTATTGAAAACTAATCACCGCTATCATGCATCTGTCTGTCTCCAAGGTTCGCTCCTGTGCCGCGTCCCTTCCAACAGCCGGTTAGTCCTGTAGTTACTCTCTTCCAATTGGTAATTTTCAGTATTCCCAGTTCCAAAAATCTATTGACTCGTGAATGCAGCAAGCACAGCTTCCTGAAGTCCAGCGTCCGGTATTTATGAGGAACATGCAAGGTTTCAAGCGATACTCATTAACGTCGGTTTTCTTGCTGTCGGACAAATTTTCCATAATATACCAACTTGGCTCAAGTACGATTTTACCACAAAATGCCAAGCAGGAAAAATTGATTTTTATTGGATTTTAAAGCACTATTTTCTTTTGCATTCTTCTCAAAAAAGAGTAATCTTACCCTCGAAAAGCGGGAAAAACCAACCATGTATGTTAATTGTTATGCCACCATGAAATGCCGCCTCATTGTGGTGTAACGAAAAAAAGCGCGGCGCAATAAGGAGAAAAAAATGGCTAAATGCAAGTACTGCGGAGCAACAACTAGTGCAGGAGGTGGTTGCTCCAAGAGCCCAACCAAGTATCATGTAGTTGAAATTCCGGGTAAATGCATCTATTGCGGAGCAACAACCAGTGCGGGTGGCGGTTGCAGTAAGAGTCCACACAAATATCATGAGGTCGACGCTGGTCCCAAAAAATGCATCTATTGCGGAGCAACAACCAGTGC
>DJVN01000062.1 GCA_002441205.1 Syntrophaceae bacterium UBA6255
TCAAAAGACGACCTGGCTGTTTACGAATCTCTTTTGCAGAAGAGCTGATTGGCAGGAATATTCTTTCTACAATAAACAGTCACCTTTAGCTTGAGCTGATTTTAATAGATCACAATTTCCCAGCCCGCAGGCTTTTTGCGCATCACGACAACCAGATTCTCTGTTGCCCATTTCCAGATACACAACACCTCTTTTGTAGAGCGCATCGGAATAATTCGGTTGCAGATCGATAGCTTTGCTGAAATCATCAATTGCGCTCTGGTAATGCCCCAATTTCGCGTAAGCAACTCCCCTGTTGTTATACAAATCCGCATAATCGGATTTTATCTCAACAGCTTTATTGAAATCTTCAAGCGCCAGCTGATTGTGGTTCATATGAGAATAAACAATCCCTCTATTGCTGTAGGCATCCGCATAGTCCGGCTTCATGCTAATGGCTTTATTCAAATCATCGAGCGCCTTTTGATAAAAACCGAGCCGTGAGTAAGCAATGCCTCTGTTATTATAAACGAGAGCATGGTCAGGCATGATGGGCGTTATGTTCAGCGCCTCGTTATAATGAGCGATAGCTTCCTCTATTTCCCCCCCGTCAAACAGGGTCAGTCCCATATTATTATGTGCAAGATAATTATTTTTCGTCACCCGTAAAGCGTGACTGAAAAGCTCCATGCTGTTTTTCCAATAACCGCATTGCTGCCATGCCCCAAATGCCAATATTGAAATAAATAATATTCCCATGGAAAATGTGATTTTTTTGCCGACATTATCCGACGTGAACAAAAGAGGCATACCCCAGGCCAGCATAACCCCCACGCCTATTAATGGTAAATAGGTATAACGATCAGCCATGGCCTGTTTGCCGACCTGAATAATTCCAATAACAGGCATAATGCTGATCAGATACCAAAACCATCCGACACATAAATACGGTGTTCTTTTTGCCTTGATGATGACAACAGCAATGATCAAGATAATCAAAAGTGCGGCTCCCAAAACCTGCCACAAAGAAATTTGTTCAGAGAAGGGATAGAATATAGCCAAATTAAACGGCCAGAAAGTTTTTGCCAGATATGTCAAAAGAGAAACGGGCACATTGGCCAGTCTGGAAATCAATGGAAAATATTTTACGGTTGGATTGAACTGAGCAAGGAAGGTAAAAATAGAAAAAAGTGCCGAAAGTAGAAAAAAAGGCCATTTTTCTTTAAACTGCCATGAAAAAAGATTTTCTTTTTTAGTTTCGAAACGCCTCAGAGGCCAGTAATCCAGTAGAATCATCACAAATGGCAGAGTGACAACAATAGACTTGCTCATCAGAGCCAGTATAAAAGCACAAAGAACCGGCAGATATCTTGTGATAACCGGTTTTTCCGTATAATAGACATAGAAACACAACGTCAGCATCCAGAAAAAAGCGCTTAAGACATCCTTCCGCTCAGCAATCCAGGCAACCGATTCCACATGCAGAGGATGCAGCGCGAAGAAAGCAGCGACAAAAGCGCTTTTCCAGATATCATGGGTCATGCGGTTAAAAAGCCAGAAGAGCAAGAGGGTGCTTAAGATATGCAGGATCAGGTTAGTTAAATGATAACCACCGGCGTTGAGACCATAAAACTCAGAATCAAGCATCAGAGATAGCCAGGTCAGGGGATGCCAGAATTCAGCATATGTAGTAAAAAAAGCCCAAGAGATACTTTTTATAGAGATACCAGATTGGACCCGACTGTTTTGCGTAACATAAACATTATCATCAATATTTACAAAATCAAATTGAGTCACCTGCCCGTAAACAGCAAGAATTGCTGAAATTAAAAAAATGTAAATAATCAGTTTCTTTTGGGTTAGGCTGATATCAATCTTGTCCGGCATGGCTTCTTTTATGTAAAGATCGTTCTGTTTTGTCAAGAAATATTGAATTTATGTAAAGGAGGGAGGATATGAACTCCCCCGGTCTTCACCATTAAAGACCAGGGGGTCATGACAGGTTATTTAACGAGTTTCAAATAATGTTTGACCAGGTATTCGGCAGTTTGCAGAGCGCCTTTGGCCGCGCCTATCTTGGTGTTGTGCGCCAGACAAACGTACTTGATTCCGTTTTCAATAACCGGATCCTTGCGGATGCGTCCCACCGTAACAGTCATGCCGCCGCCCTTGTCCCTGTCCACCCGTGGCTGCGGACGGAATGGGTCGTCGGTAACATCAATCAGGTGCTTAGGCGAACTGGGCAGATGCAATTCGGCAAAGTCCTTGCCGTAATTCATCATGGCTTTCTTGACATCTTCCGGTGAACATTTTTTCCCGGTCTGAACAAACGCGCAAACCATATGGCCGTCCATTACCGGCACGCGGGTACAGGTTGCGGTAATACCGAACGCGGCGTTCTTGATGGTCTTGCCGGAAAGCTTGCCCAGAATTTTCAGCGGTTCGGTTTCCACCTTGGGTTCCTCGCCGGGAATATAAGGCACAACGTTTTCGGTCATGTCCATCGCCGACAGGCCGGGTGTCCTCCCCGCGCCGGACATGGCCTGCAGCGAAATCGCCACCACTTGTTTTACGCCGAATTTGTCCATAATCGGCTTCAACGAAACAACCAGTCCGACAATGGTGCAATTGGATTTGGGTGAAATAAACCCTTTCCAGCCGCGGTTTTTCTGCTGAACAGCCAGCAGGGACGCGTGATCCATATTCACGCCGCCGACAAGAATGGGCGTGTCAGCTTCGTAGCGAAATGCTGAAGCAGTGCTGATCACCGGTGTGGTCTTGGCGTATTTCGGTTCCAGTTCCTTAGCCGGTCCGGCGTCCATGGTTGAAAAAATTATGTCCACGGATTTCGGATCGAAACTTGCCGCTTCTTCCACAACCATATTGGCAATGTGTCCGGGCAATTCCTCGGGGCACCACCAGCGGATCGAACCGCTGGCATCCCTTAGCGCATCAATATATTTCTTGTCAGCCGAACGCTCCGAGGCGACAAGCTTGGTGATTTTAAACCAGGGGTGGCCCAGCAAACTGACAATGGCCTGCTGACCGACGATTCCGGTGGCGCCGACAATCGCAATTTTCAACATTTATTTAACCTCCATCTTCGTTTCTAATTTATACCGTTTACATATTCTTAAGCAAAATTGATCTTGCTTTTTCCACATCGGCCGCAATTTGTTTCTTCAATTTTTCAGGACTATCAAATTTGACAATGCCCCTCAACTTCTCCACAAATTTTGTATTCAGCCTCTTCCCTCGGAGATCACCGGAAAAATCAAGGAGGTAAACTTCAAAGGTAAAGGTATAATCGCCAAAGGTCGGTTTTTCACCGATATTCAAAACCGCCGAATAACATCTTTCTTCAACATCGACAAAAGCGGTGTAAACACCTGCCGGCGGCAGTAATTCTTTTTCCGGCTCGATATTGGCTGTCGGGAAACCGAGACCGACACCGCGCCCCTTTCCGGAAACCACGATACCGGCAACATTATAGTATCGTCCCAACAGAGCGGTCACTGCTTCAAAATCACCTTTGAGAATCAAATTGCGCACCAGCGTGCTACTGATGATATCTTTTTTGACTTTAAAAGCATCAACAACTTCAACATCAAATCCTATTTTTTTACCACAGGAAATTAAATAATCACTGTTTCCTTTTTTCCCCTGACCGAAATTATAATCATGACCGACAATAATTTTTTTCATCGCCAGTTTTTGCCCGAGAAATTCATGGACGAACTCTTCAGCGGTTATCCTGGAATAATCCAGAGAAAAAGGAATGATCAACGTGCCGTCGATCCCGCAATTTTTCAATAACTTCAGTTTCTCTTCCAACGTCGTAATCAGATAAAATGGCCTGATGTCCGGATGAAGAACCATTTTCGGATGGGGATCAAAAGTTATAACAAGAGACTTTGTTCCTGCTTCTTTCGCTTCGGACGCAAGCTTGCGGCAGATAAATTGATGGCTTAGATGCACTCCGTCAAAATTGCCAATCGTTACAAACGACCCGCAAAAATCCTTTGTTGTGCTTTCTATTCCACTGAATACAACCATAATTCCTCGTTAATTAAGATAATTAGCGAGGTAACATAACATTTTGGGTATGAAATTCAAGCTCATTTTATCTTGACAATAATATGTTGATAGGTATAGTGCACTTTTTGCGTGCCGAAGTGGCGGAATTGGTAGACGCGCTAGGTTCAGGGTCTAGTGGGTGTACGCCCGTGATGGTTCAAGTCCATTCTTCGGCACCATTTAGAAAAACAAGGGGTTAGCTGATTTTATTGGTTGACCCCTTCTTTATTTAAGGGCAGTTTGATCAACGTTTTGCTTACCCCTTTCAGCAAGTTTCCCATTTCACCAACTGCTTTAAGAGCGTCCTTCGCATGAACGGCACTTAATCTTATAAACATTTCTCATCTCTATTTTTTTGTTGATTAATATTTATGTTTCTGTCTATGTTCCCACAAATACCGAATCAAAAGTGTGGATTTAGCAACGTATTCACATGATGCCTCTTAGGAGAAAATGATGGGTCATAAATTCAACAAACAATTACTTTTCATATGGGGAATTATTGTTTTTGTCTTCACTGCTGCTTTCACTGGACAAGCGCAGATGAGTCCCCGGGAAATGCTGCAAAAGGCAGACGAAGCGCGCGGCAGCTATGAAGGAATTGAAGTGAATGTATTAATGGAGTCCTTTGAATTAGGACGTAAACAATACCGGGCAATGAAGATTAGCGAGAAAGGTTATAATTGTCTATTGGTTACTTTGGCTCCTCCTAATGTAAAAGGCCAAAGGATTTTAATGAGAGAACGAAATTTATGGTATTCTAATCCGGGATTATCCAAGCCCGTTCCTGTTTCGCCGAGACAAAAACTTATGGGAAGCGCAGTGAATGGTGATATTGTTTCAACCAACTATACCAGCGATTACAAGATTGTAAGCACCGAAAACAGCAAAGTACAAGATGAAGATTGCATATTAATGCATCTGGAGGCCATTGACGACCGGACCACCTATGATCGCATCAAGTACTGGATATCAAAAGATCGTCTCGTGGGCGTGAAGGCTGAATTCTACACGGTTTCCGGAAAATTGTTTAAGTCTGCAACATTCGAATATAATAACAGTGTCACCATCAATGGGAAGCCGCGGGAATTTGTCTCCCAAACGGTTATTACAAGCGCAATCATGAAAGATGACTATACGATTATCAAATATGGCAAACCGCTGCTTAAAAAAATTCCTGATGCTGTGTTTAATGTTAATTTATTAACAAAATAGAAAATATGAAAAAATATTTTTCAAAAAAAGATTTTTTTATAATAACCGTTCTTGTGATGGTTCCCTTTTTATGGATGCCGAATCCAGCCGGGGCTACAGAAAATCTTCATGAAGAATTTGTCGATGCTCAATATTCCTCTCAATCTCCAAAAGTTCTTCCGGAGGAAACGTCAGGTTCTACAAGTAACAATCCCGTTGAAGAAATTCCTCGGGAAGCATTTTCTGCCAATGAGAATATCGACGACATAGTGCTGGAAACTGAAAAGATGACACCATTGCAAAGATTCAAGAATTACTTTTCAGCAGATCTACAACTCCTTGCTTATGGAATTGCTCAGGATCCCGTCGAATCGAGCCGTAATCCTAATAATGATTTTCTTGAAATTCCTCATTATCGTGCTGATCTGGAAATAAAACCTGATTTCTATTTTGACACAAATTACCTGGAACTTTCTGCCAAACCCAGAGCAAAATTTGACTTTCGGCTTTGGGAAGAAGGGATGCGTGAAGGAGATACAGAAGGAAAAGATGACTGGTACTTAAACGAATGGTTAGTCAGGCTGAATGGATGGAACAGACTTTTTGTGTCCTATGGAAGAGTAAATCTGCAATGGGGACCTTCTTTTCTTGTTTCTCCATCTAATCCTTTTTTTAGTGATAACGGCCGTGGCAATACCTACGCGGAAGTTCAGGGAATGGATTTCGCTCGTCTTTTGCTCGTTCCCCATTCCGACTGGTCGATATCTCTGATTGTTAATACGGATGAAGGACGTAATACTCTCCCTAATTTGGAAACTTTCGAAAAAATTTATGCCCTTAAGATTGATTACACAGGTAGGAACGGTTACGGATCTTTAATCTATTCAAAAAAAGAATCCAATCAAACAGACAAAATGGGGTTTTTCGGTGTATGGACGGCATCCGACGCTCTGCTGCTTTACACGGAAGGCAGCGCGAGAAAAGGAAGCCATGCGTGGTATCCCGTAAAGGATTCATCACGTTTCGGAGCTTCCCTGCAACAAAGCCATAGGGATGAAGATGATATTAGACCATCCATTCTAGCCGGAGGTGCTTACACATTTTTTAATGGAGGCACCTTGACCCTGGAGTATTTATATAATGGGCTCGGCTATGATAAAGATGAAGCAAACCTGGCTTTTTCTACTCTACAAGAAGCTTCTGACGCTTACTATCGTACGATAAATAAAAAGAATAGCCGTTGGGCGTTGAAAACCAAGGAAGATCTTTTAGACTATCTTTCTTCTCAACCTACAGATCCCGGACTGAGATTTTTACGCAGGAATTACGGCATGCTGCAATATCATCAGGTCAACATATTCAACAGATTAGCCATTACCCTGCGTTGGACGCAAAATTTCGATGACGGTTCCGGCCAGTTATTCGGACTCTTTTCATATTCACTGGGTGATTATTGGGATATTTATGGTACCGCAGCGGTTAACGTGGGAAATGAAGATACGGAATATGGCGGTGTTCTTAATTATCAGGCAATGCTGGGCATTAAATTCAATTTGTAATTTTACTTATCATTAAGATACTTTTTATAAATATTTTTATAGGCAAGGAAGTTCTTATCAATCAATAGAGTTTACACTACAGAATATCAAAATATTTACACTTTGAAGGCTGATCATGGCGGCACCAAGGAATCACCCAAAATGATTTTCAGAAATTTTTTTGAGTTATAAGAAATCACCATGCCAAATTCAGAAACAGGCATCAATTATTATACTAAAATCTTTATTTCAATATGCATCGCCTGGTTTTTTATATGGAGTGTTATTCCATTTTTTATGTATGAAGGCGTATATTCGGATATCATTGAATGGATAGCGAACACACACAACAATTTTTCCTGGGGATATGATAATCATCCGTATTTCGGGGCATGGGTCATCGGATCGGTTGATTTTTGGGGGGATTTTCGACTCGCTTATTTGGGTTGTCAGGCCTGCCTCTTCGTCTCCGTATTATCCGTTTGGAAACTGGCAAGGTATTTTCTTGATCCTGCGGAATCACTGATCGCAGTATTATTTATTCTCCTAACACCGACTTACTCTTTTCAGAACCTTGTATTTTCCCAGGGCGTTATACTCATGGCCATATGGCCATTGATCATCCTTTTCTTTTACAGAGCTCTGCTTAATCAAAAAAACATGGACTGGCTGCTCCTCGGCCTGTTTTGCGGATTAGGATTAATGACAAAATACCTTTGCGCCTTGTTGTTTATTCCGATGATGCTGATTCTGTTGTTTACCCCGGAGGGCAGGGCGTCTTTTCGCAAGGCAGGTTTCTATTTGTGCTCTGCCGTGTTTTTGGCAATAATCATTCCGAATATCATCTGGCTTTTCCATAATGATTTCTCAACTGTTGATTTTGCATTTCATAGGACTCATTTAAAAGAAACCATCCCTATTATTTGTCATGTAACAAGTCCGATAAAATGCATTAGCCTTATCCTTGCAAATTTTATTGTCTCAATAGCCTTGCTGATGATCTGTTTTTCAGAAAGATCCCCGGTTTCCATGCCTGCCGTCCCTCCTTTTGCGATAAAATTTGTTACAATCACAGGCATGGCTCCCTTTTTGATGATTATCGTTTTTACCTTGTTAACCGGCGCATTTATCAGAAATGAATGGCTCCATCCGACGACCATATTATTCGGTGTTATTGTTGTTATCTATTGGAGGCCGTATATAAACGAAAATAAAATAAAAAAATGTCTGGCATATGCGATTTGTATTACGTTTTTTACAGTTCTGGGCACATTGTTCGCTGTGTTATACTATTTCCCATATAAATATGGCGCAATGCAAATCATGCCCTATCCCACCTATTCCATATCCAATGACATTACCCGTGAATGGCACAAGCAGTTTTCTAAAAATATTAAATATGTTGCCGGAGACTTTAGGTTTTCCGCAATCATGTCAGTTTTTAGTCAAGACCGTCCCAAAGCTCTTTTCATGGACTTTCATTATCGTAATCGTTACCCTGATTATAAAGATGACATCGACAAATACGGCGCTATTATCATTTGGAGAGGAAACACACCTCCACAATGGATTGAAAATTTCAAAAATGAACCCCTGACAAAATATCAAACAAGGGCTTTCTCCAGGGCTGTCAAACCATGGTTTAAAAGATTTATTAAAAACTTGACCGGAGAAGATCCGTTAACACAGGATATTTCTTTTGCTTTTATTCCGCCAGGAGGCGTCTCAACGCCCTATGTTCATTACCAATNNTAAAAAAACGCCTTGATGAGAAAGATCAGCAGATTCAAGTGATTCTGTTATTTTGAATACGTTGAATACCCGCAAAGGAGCTTAAATAATTTTTCATCAATCGCGGCAAAAGCAACCCGGACATGTTTCTGGATTTTTCAGAATGTTATTGACATAAAGGCGCACGTTTCTTATATTTTCCCGGGCTGAAAGCAAGTTCTTATAAATTCAATGTTCAATGATTCATAAGGATTACCGTTTTTGTCCGTTAAAAGGAGTCCCACAACAACCTATGGATTCAACCTCATGGAACATCCCCGTAGATATGG
>DJVN01000175.1 GCA_002441205.1 Syntrophaceae bacterium UBA6255
ACCTTCAACAAAAAACTGATCAGAAGAGGCATGCTTGAGCAAATGTCATTGGAATCGTACAGTTCTTATTACATCGCCAACCAGCTATGTAAAGCTGATTCAGAAGCGAAAGTGATAATCGCTGCTGATGATAAACGCCGAACGATAGGGCAAATTATCTCCGGGAAAGGGAAAATGCCCGCCGCTGTTTTTATCACCGCCATGAGTTCCAATTTTCAGACCGCCTGCGCGGCAACTTTGATCTTAAACAGGGCGCGTATTCCCGTCATCATAGGAGGAATCCATGTATCGACGAGTCCCTTTGACATAGACATTTATATCCGCAGCTATGTGCCCCACCCCGAACTTGTTTCACAGGTGCTGGGGGCGGGGGATTCATCAACCCTCAAAGAGATAGTAACCGATATTGCTGATTCCAACCTGAAAATTAAATACGTCGGGGAAACGCCCATTGAAGATGGCATATGGGGAGATGCGCGTGTCAGCGAACTTCCCAAACTGAGACCGCGTTTTCTTGGTAAAGTGCCGATGATTGGTTACATCCTTTCATGTATGACCGAGTTGAATGTTTCCACCCCTTTTTTGGGATGCCCTTTCTCTTGCAGTTTCTGCTCAATATCATCATTCCCCAGGGATAAAAGACGCTTAACATCCCGTTCGCCTGAGGATTTTACAGATGAGCTTATTAACAAACAAAAGAACGGCGCCAATTTTAAAAACAGATTTTATTTTTTCACAACTGACAATCTTCTGGTCGGAGGGAAAAAACTGGATGATATTCTGGATAAAATGATCGAGAACCGGTTGCCGGTCAATTACGCGGCACAAGTAAGCATTGAAATTGCCGACAATGAAAAGCTTCTTGAAAAACTCAGAATGTCCGGCGCAGCGCATTTTTTTATCGGATTGGAAACTCTTGATATAAGAAACCTGGAAATAGTCGGGAAAAATATTACTTCAAAAATTAAAAAGTCGGGACAATCGGTTGAGGAATATTATTCGTCCCGAATCAAAAAAATTCAAGATTACGGAATCTCCGTTCATGGCGCTTTCATTCTGGGATTGCCATACGATTATTTTTATTCATTCGAAGATCATTCAGGGAGAAAAATTGCAGAGTTTTGTATAAAAAACAAAATTGGCATACAGCCCACTTGTCTTAATAATTTGCCGGGATCACTTGATTTTAATGATGGTTTGAACAAAGGTGAATTAACTTACGGCGATCCCGGTTCTATGGATTACTTTTGCTCTCTGTCCATTACGGATTTGTTTGAATCCAATCGGAAAATTCCTGATTCTTTATTCAACAGCCCGCTGGTTGTTTTTTACATGCTGTACGACACTGTTCAAAGAGTATCCTCTAAACTCAACGCCCTGAAGTTCAGTTTTTATATAGCCCGAAAGGCCTGGGATACGCCTTCAACAAAGGGTTCTCTCAGCTATAAAGAACGAGTCATAGACGCTTTATCCGGTCTGGGATCTCAACTGGCTTCCTGTACCTACGTCGATTTGTGCTCGGATCTTGCTTATTCCACCCGGTGGCTGCAGGGAACATTTGAAAGACTTTATAACGCAGAAAAAAACACGGACATAAAAAAACAGTTTAGACACTATATATCTCAATTTACCTGATAAACAACGAACGAAGAAAAAGTAGAACTCAAACATCTAAGACCCTTGAAATTTTCATAGAGGATCATTCTTTTTCACAGATTCTCAATTTTTAACAGCATTCCATTGAGCATCAGCCGGAAAAGAAAAATGATTTTCCCCCTTGGAATGTGCACTCTCATTGCCACGCCGGTGACATTTTTAAAGATCTCGATACAATCTCTCAATCATGTTCAATGTCGGAAAGGAGAGTAACTTTTTGTGTTGATGCCCATGTGGAATTGGATTTTCCTTCTTGTGCAAGTTGATAGCCTTTTTGTTTAAACAATCTAATGCAGGCATCGGCAGCGACAGCGTCATAAAGGATGCCCTTGTTTTCTTCGATTTCCTCCAAGGCGACTTCAATCCCCAACGACGCACGATAAGGGCGATGTGCCGCCATTGCTTCCACAACATCCGCTACGGCCAGAATACGGGCTTCCAGAAGAATTTCATCTCCTTGCAAATGTCTTGGATAACCGGTGCCATTCATTCGTTCGTGATGTTGATGAACAATTTCCGCTAACGACCAAATAGATTCCACATCCTTCAACATTTCAAATCCACTATGCGAGTGTTCTTTGATCAGAGAAAATTCCAGCCGTGTCAGGGTTGTGGGTTTGGAAAGGATTTCAACCGGTATGGTTAATTTTCCGATGTCATGAATGATGCTTGCCATACGTAACCCATCGATTTTATCCAACGTTAATCCCATCTCCTCTGCTATGGCACAAGCCAGATGGGCAACCCGAAGCTGGTGTCCTGCGGTATATGGATCTTTGGATTCCAAGGCAGATACCAGAACCTGGATGGTCGTGCACACAGATTTCTTGAGGCTGTCCAGTGTTTTCTGAAGTTTTATCTCCGTTTGTTTTCGTTCGGTAATATCATGGACAATTCCTCTAAACCCTTTTATTTTGCCCGGTGGATCTTTTAACGGCGATATGGAAGCTTCAACACATCTTTTCGAGCGGTCTTTTCTTATGATCTGCCAGTCAAATTCTTTAACCGGCTCCCCTGTTTTGTAAACGCTGTTAAAGACATCAAAAAGTTCTTTTGCATTTTCCGTGTCTGTGTACTGCCGGTAATTCATCCCCGTCATCTCATTATGGGAATACCCGAGTATAAAACACATGGCGTTGTTAAAAAAAATAAAGTCGCCGGAGAGGTCAACTTCAAAATAACCTTCCTGCATGTTGGCGAGGATGTCTAAAAATTTTATTTCGTTTTCATTGATAAATTCTTCAGGCTGGATGGACAATTCGGCTCCCGGGAAGCGGTTTTATTTTGCGAGTATCATCACAATTTCCATTTCTAAGTTTTATGCACGGGGATAAAAATCTATTCCAGATATGTTTTCTCATTTAAAACTGCCATGAAGCGGCAGGGATTTTCGCTGCCGAATAATTTACAGCCGGTACAATTTCTCTTGTGGAATTCGATAGAGGTATTCAACGCTTTACAATTCGCGAGAATACTTTCATCGAGGCTCAATTTATTAATGATAACAACTTTCGGTTTAACCCATTTTTTTCTTTTGCAATTTCCCTCTTTATTCAGCATGTGTTTTTCGTATGAAGAGAAAAACACGATCATAAATTTTTATGATTTAGAAAAAAGACTGTCAATAAAACAGTAAAACAGAACTTTTGCGTTCTTTATGCTCTTAATCTTATGATATCTCAAGAGCGTTATTAACCGTCTCATAATAGTATTCACATCATTTTTATTTTGTGGTATAGATTGGGGCATGAAAACAAACGATGCCCGACAACTTGATCATAAGACGCTGACAGAGCTGAGAAAGCGATCCGTCGTCAGCGTGCAGGATGGACAAAGTCCAGAAATCGTAGCCCGTGCCCTTGGGATAGACCGAAGGACCATATACGGTTGGTTGGCGCGCTACCGAAATGGCGGTTGGAATGCCTTGGATGCCAAGAAACGCGGAGGACGTCCGCCCAAGCTGGACGGAAAGGCCATGAGATGGATTTACCAAACCGTCACCACGAAGAATCCTTTGCAATTGCAATTCACCTTTGCCCTTTGGACAGCGAAGATGATCGGGGAGCTGATCCATAAGCGCTTTGACGTTAAGCTGAGCAAGGCATCGGTCTGTCGTCTTCTGCTCCAACTGGGGTTGACACCTCAGAAGCCGATCTGGCGTGCGTACCAGCAAAAACCTGAAGAAGTTCAAAGATGGCTTCATGAGGAATATCCCCGAATCAAAAGCATGGCGCGCCGTCTTAAGGCGCAAATATACTTTGGAGACGAGGCTGGCGTACGCTCGGATCATCATGCCGGTACGACATGGGCTGTCAAAGGCAAAACACCGGTTGTCAGCACGACAGGGGCGCGTTTCAGTCTGAACATTATTTCCGCTGTCCGTGCTCAAGGAGAATTTCGTTTCATGACCGTCAAAGGTCGCGTGGGCGCTTCCAAGTTTATTGAGTTCATCAAACGCCTTCTTTATGGATCTGAAGGGATGATTTTCTTGATTGTCGATGGATATCCGGCGCATAAAGCCAAGAGTGTTATCAAGTTTATTGAATCGGCGGACATCAAAAAACGCTTTCGTCTGTTTTTCTTGCCTCCCTGTTCGCCTGAACTGAATCCGGACGAACGCGTATGGAATGATCTTAAGAACAACGCCATTGGTAAACAAGCCATAACGGTTCCTAATCAAATGCATAAAGCGGTTATCAGTCATCTTCGATTCATCCAAAAAACACCTGATCGGGTTCGCTCATACTTCAATAATACGACCACAAGGTATGCAGCCTAATGAGAATTCTATTATGAGACGATTAATAATACCCGCAGTAATTTACCCTTCATAGAAATAGCTTTCTTTCTGTTGAAATGATTTTAGAAATTGGAATGTTAACGAGTGACCAGCATAAACGATTGATGATTCTTCATGATAGCCATATCAGCCCTTCCGTGTCTTTCACAATTTTTTTCATATCAAGATATCAATAATTTTCTTTCGTGTCAAATGTTGCCCCAAAAGCGTGAGGCATGAATGATTTTTATTACAGATTGAAATGTTACATACTATTTATTCTAACAGTCAGTCTGTTTTCCGGTTGTCACTTCCTGTTGCACAGAGACTCACACAGTTTTTGCCGGCGCGTTTCGCAGCGTAGAGGGCTGCGTCGGCCGCATGGATAAGAGCTTCCTTTTCCCCGGCGTGCTCCGGATACGTGGAGACGCCCAGGCTGATAGTCACATGCAGTGTTTGATCTTCATAGGGGATTTCGAGTTCAGCCACGCTCGCGCGTATCTTCTCGGCGGTGATCATGGCTTGTTGGGCATCGGTTTCGGGGAGGATCACAATGAACTCTTCACCTCCATAGCGTGCCGCGACATCCTCGGCGCGCGTGATTTTTTTGACGGCATTGGCCACGTCCTTCAGTACTTTGTCGCCTAGTTGATGGCCATAGGTATCGTTGAAAGATTTAAAGTTATCGATATCCATCATGATGAGCGAAAATTTTTTGTTATGACGGCTGGAACGCTTTATTTCCTTGTCCAGAAGAAGTTGGAAGTAACGGTGCACATAGAGTTTGGTCATGCCGTCGGTAGTGGCCAACTCGAAGAGTCTGGCGTTTTCGATGGATATGGCAGCTTGGGCGGAATAAATCCGGAGCATGTTCAGCCGCTCCTGAGTAAACGCGTCTGTATTCAAGTTGTTCTCCATATAGAGGATACTGGAGAGCTTACCCTTGTTCATAATGGGTGAGCACAGGATGGATTTACACTTTGTGCGCATGATGTAAGGGTCGTCTGTGAAGGGGCCCTCATACAGGGCGTTACCGAGGACGACGTCTTTACCGCTGTGGCGGGCATAGTTGACAATGGCATGGCAGATTTCATCGCAATCTT
>DJVN01000087.1:0-2672 GCA_002441205.1 Syntrophaceae bacterium UBA6255
AGAAACGGGGGACGTCGGCGTAATGTCTTTTTGGCCTCGATTCCCTGTAGTATCCACACCCCTGACAGTGTTCCGCCTTCCGGGTAGCGCCACAACACTCCGCGCAAATCCAGTCCTTTTCCCTACTGCATTGTCTCTTGCCTTTCCGGGCATTGCATACAGAACACTTAGCCATTATCACTTCCTCCTTCTTTTACCGACAATGATAATTTAACTGGGGGGCAGATGTCAAGAACGGGAGAAAACCGGTTTGTCATCTATAGTTTGTAATTAATGAATTCAGTTTGAAAGGTTGGACGCCCATGAAAATTAAAGAACGCTTGATTACAGGAAGGATTCTTGCCGCCACCTACAAGTCAAGTGTTTTCGATTTTGAATTGAGGTAAGGATTACCACTTCAAGTCTTTAAAAAATGTCTCATTCTACGGGACATAAATTACGGACACATAAAGCATTTAGGGGCTCAGCTGCCACAAAGCAAAATCGGCGATTGAATAAAAACTCCAAACTCTGTAATTACAAAACACATTGAGCAGTAACTTAAAAACTTAAGGGTCACCTATTATTCCCAAGTAACAGCGTTTTCCCTGATACGAATCAGATTATTTGCCTTATGTTCCTTGAACGAGTCAATCGTTACAGCCGACTCATAGGAGACTTCCTGCTTCGTTAAAAGCAGAATTTGTTCGCGTATAAACGCTCCAGCGATAAAGCGTTCGGTGGCATCGGTACCGATATCGCCGGAGAAAAATTGCGGCCCCTCCGGTAGCGCCTCTATCAAACACGCGATCAGCTCGTCGAGGCCGTAATTTTTATTAAGCTCTCGTTTTCGGGCTTATCTCTCAATACATTCATACATAAATCCCGGGCTACCGCCGCCGGTGCAGCTTGCCGGGTTGATGTCTTTATACGTGCATTGCGGCTTGTCCGATCCCCAATGCTTCATGGTGGTGCCATTCCAGCAGACCGCCGTCTTGCCGACGAATGAGGCATTGCAAAGCTCTGCCTTCGGTGCCGCCGAACCCACGCTCAGAGGCTGAATATCCCTTCCCGAACAGTCCCCGCTCTTCACCTGCGTCCAGAAGTATTTCACCGACTCCCGGCACTCGTAAATGTAACCGGGGCTACCGCCGCCGGTGCAGCTTGCCGGATTGATGTCTTTATACGTGCATTGTGGTTTGTCCGATCCCCAATGTTTCATGGTTGTACCATCCCAGCAGACCGCGGTCTTACCGCTGAACGATTGATTGCAAAGTGCGGCATCGGGCTTCGGAGATCCAACGGTTAAGCCGCGGACGTCTCTGCCGGAGCAGTCGCCCTTGCCAGTCTCGACCCATTCCCATCCTGCAGCATTCCCAACTGCCGTAATCAACAGCACCGCTACAAACACCGACAACAAAATCAAAATCTTCTTCATCTTTTCCCTCCCCTGAAGTAATGGAATTGATAATATTTAGTATTCGACAATAAACAAAAAATTACAAAATTTGCTTCTTATATACACTTCAAATCTTCAAAGATGCCTCAATCTATGGATAATACCGAATAGATAAAAACCGATATTTCAAAACCCCATTCTCCTTTTCGTACTTTTTGGCATGCATATCTTTAGAACCGGTCGCTTTCTCAGAGTATTGATATTTTGTATTGCTTTTAATGACCGCCTATAATGATTACCTTGCCGCAACCAGGCGATTTATAGCACTTATCTGGGTATCCCTTCCATTCAACTGCTTCCACAATAATCTGGTCGCCCACCTTGGCTTTACTATGGTCCCTTATAAATTCACATATTTCATGAGCTCCGCGTGTCTTTGTTGGAACGTGAAAATCAATCATACACATTCGATTTCCGTCGATTTTCGTCACAATACAGGCACGGTCGAAGTCTTTTGTGTTGCCATAGTTAAAACATATTGGGTCAGAAGCGTTCGCAGCCTGAAAAATACTAAAAACAAGACTTAGGGCAAGAGATGAAACAATAACAATTCTGAACATATTGAACCTCCTTATCACCAAAATTATTTGGCAGCGTTAGCCGATTAATTTCACGATTTCAGTGCAAATTTAGACATGAGGCGCCGGAATTATCCTTCAGATGCGAGATGAGGTTAATTTGGCTTGCCTCCGCTCGTCACGCTTACCTTGCCGCAGTTCGATCCCTGGTAGCATTTCATGTCACCGGCACGCCAACCCGTGACAATGACCCGATCACCTATCTTCGCGCCTCCATGATCCTTTAACTCAAAACAGCCTGACAAACCCCAGCAACCTTTCGGTTTGCCGTCGGGGACTTCTTCCATGCAGATGCGGCCCTCCTGAAAGTTCGTAACGACGCAGACACCCGTGACATTCTTTTCCGCGCGGCCGAAGCAGCAGGGATCACTGGCCGCTGCCGGCAACGCTGTCCACAGAAACAGAACGACCGCTATTCCTGACATAATTTTAATCTTGAACATAAAGACCTCCTTATGTGCGTCTGGTAATAATTTATATGCGTAAAGACTAACACGGCAAGGTAATCATTATCAAATAAAATCATCGATAACTCCCATTGTTACCATGTTATTGATTTCAGGAAGTTATTTTTGCCGCCACCTACAAACAAATGATCTATAGTAAAAATTAAAACAACGATTACTTTTCGAAACTAAAGTTTCACTGTTTTTGAA
>DJVN01000087.1:2705-3140 GCA_002441205.1 Syntrophaceae bacterium UBA6255
CTTACGTCAACTTTTGCTTGACTTTCCTCCCTTTTCATGATGAAATGTCTTCAATGTTTTTGGACATTCCATAGGAAAGGAGCAACTTAAAAAATGTTTATTCTAAACGACATCCTTAAACCTCTACAAAAAACGTTTTCATCCACCGAACTCGGCATGAACCGCGGCCAATGGTTCACTTATGCCATCTTGTCTTTCATCATCCCCTTTACCACCTCCATCTCCTCAAATGTTCTTCGCTCCATTCAAACCCTTTTCGGCTTCCATGTCAACCAACGACGATTCTACACATTCATGGCATCCAACAAACTCCCCTGGAACAAACTATGGCTTACCTTGTGGAGCATGATTCCAGAGCCCCTGACCGATGGGCGTCTGTTAATCGCATTGGATGACTTCATCAACACCAAAACAGGCAAAAAGATATTCGGCTGT
>DJVN01000191.1 GCA_002441205.1 Syntrophaceae bacterium UBA6255
CTACCTCTTCAACCGGCCTTTGGTGTCCGGGGCCGACGACCGGGAATATCACGTGGCGTTCGCCCTGGTTCGCGCGGGCAGCCCACCACGTTTAATTGTTTTGCAAGGCTTTTACACTCATTCCTAACATATACCTTGCTTTTAGGATCTTTATTATCACCATAGTGATTACAATCAAATCCAAAGAACCAAAGAGGTTCTTCTGTTTCTACAGGATAACCTTTTTCACTTGAGCCTGCAAAAGTAATTCCTCCATGAACATCAAAGAGAAATCCAACTTTTGGATTCTCCGAGTCATGGCAGAAAAGGTTAATTATTCCTCCTTTTCTAATAGGCTTTTCTTTCATTTCTTCGTAAAGATAAAGAAATTCTTTTGGAATCTGGTCATAATAATTAAGATTATGAAACGGATGTGTCTTATCTACTCCAACATATCCACATCTGTGGCCCAGAAATGTTAAAATTCCAACACATCGCAGTCCCTCAAAAATCTCATTAAATTCTACTTCATACAGTTTAGCCATCTTTATCCCTCCTTTTGTTTTAATGTAGGCCGCCGGTTTTTTGTATTTGTTGCCCTCCCGTTCTCCGTCATCGAGGACTTTTTCCAGCGCCTCGATTTCGTAGCATTCCTGCGACTTTCGTCTGCCATATTCTGTGTTCAGATAACTGCAATCGTGCGGATATAAGTTCATTTCACCCACCTTTCTCCTATCAATTTAAATCCCCTATTTTCGAGTTCTTTCCGTGCCGCCATTTTCACGTCGAAGGGGACAGACCAAATTTGCTCTGTTGAATGAAGTGATTTGAAAAACTTACCAGAGTATACTGGCTTGGCCAACCACATACAATAATCATCGGGGACGCTATGAAGGTCTTGATGTTTGTATTTCCCAAAGGAAAGAAAGTTCATTTTGTGCCTCCAAGTTTCCTGAATTTATCTGCGATATTTCTGATTTCTCTCTCCAATTTCAAAAAAGCATCCTCGTGATATATCGGATATTTATTCTGTATTTCTTTTTCCCGATTCGCGACTTTCATGGCGTCTGCTTTGAAGGATATCGCCTGGGCCTCGCATATCAGGGCGTTAAATTCTGCGTACTTTTCGGATTCTGTCATTTCTTTCATGGTGCCTCCTTTTGTTTTTATCAACAAGACCACTGGGTTGCCATAGCTTCCGCTATTCCTTTGTATGTGCGTGACCTGTTTTTCCACCTGTCCGGGCTTGGCGGCATTCGATGCACTCTTGCCTCGCGCCCGCTGACGATATTTGTCGGTTGCAACTTCGGAAGACCTTTAATCCATAGACAGGTTGCCTTCGTCTCGCCATGCCCGAACCAAAAAGGTTGCAGTATTTGATCAGGACGGCGGTAAATAGTGCTCATGATCCCTATCGGGTTTTCTATCGCTATTTTTTCAATAGGCGCATGAACCAGGCGCATGAAGAAATCTATTCCCTGTTGCTGCCTTCCATCTGCACGCTTTTCGGCAAACCATCGGGCACCAGACACAGCAAGATGCGTGCATGGAGGATGGAATATGCCCAGATCAAACTTTTCGCTTTCCAGAACTTTTAAAACATCTTCCTGAAAATGCAGCTGTGGGTTGCCTTCTGTCGGTAGTAAATCACAAGAAAACGCATCGTGTCCTTTTTTTCTAAATGCCATAGTTACAATCTGACTAAATTCACAGCCGACGATTACTCGCATCTTCTCACCTTTTTCAAATCCACTTTGCAATCATCATTAAGACGCTCACGGCCACGAGGATCGCCATGATCCAAAGAAATATCTTTTCTGGTTTGCCGACAGGCTGGTCAAGCCATGCGTCCATTTTGTTAAGCTCAACAAAATGGTGGTTCATCTTCAGCATTTTCCACGGGGCCTTCATTGTTTGCCTCCATTCCGTTTTGCTTTTTGTAAAAGAAAATCACTGTGTTTTTGTCAATGTTTATTCGTCCTACACGATCTTCCCATGCTTCTTCAACATCCAGCACCGGCCGAAGTTTCTCGAAAAGTTCCGGCTCGACATCGTGAAGATTTATTTCCCGCGCTCCGCTTTCATATGACCACATTGATACTGTTTTCATTTTAGCCTCCTAATTTGCCCTTTTTCAGTTATCTCATAAAATTCTCCAGTCCCTACAAACCCCGGCGAGGCAAGCCGGCAACAGCCGCTTTTACCATTTCTCGGATAATATGATTTGCATTGTTTACCGCACGTGTCGCTGGCGCGGATGAAGTCTATGTGGTGTGCGCACCATAAAAACTCACCANNCACCCTTTTCTCTTTTTTGCAGTTCGACTTCGACAGGTTTGCCAAGGATGCGCGCCTCTGCCTGCCACCACTGTTTATCATAAATATGTTCTCCGACACCATTGCTGTAATATTTCATTGTCCCTCCTTAATAAAAAAAAGGTACCCGTTCCTGATTTCTCAGGTCGGTACACCTAGTATATTGCCTATCGGCTGAAGTGGCGACGTTTTCGGCCATCGCCAATTTTATACCTTGCGGCAGCAGATTACTCTGCCAATACGTCGTGTCCGCATTTCGGGCACAACATGAAGTCTGCTTCATGCTTGCCGCCTTGGTCAACGTTTGTTGACCCGCAGCAGGAATAGCAGAAAACAGTCCCGCAAACTTCACAGGATTGTTCAGAGTATTCATGGTTGCCTGTGAAGCAGCAGCCCATGAACTCTGCTTTATCGCAAGCGTTAAGGGATTTGCACCCTTCGCATTGTAATAGCATCGTCGCATAAGCCTCCTTTCTTAAACCCAGTTCCCGTTTTCTTGGCCTGGTGTCCGCCTCATCCGGTTTACCCTTACCCCGGCAGGTGGCGGTTTCTAGCAATTCCTTCAATCCGATTCACCGCTAACTACGGATTAGCCAAGCTTTTCAGGTGCCGGGACCCTGTTTTTTATCTCTTCATTCGTGGTGGCCAATCCACCCCCTAAAG
>DJVN01000154.1 GCA_002441205.1 Syntrophaceae bacterium UBA6255
GCAAGCGGGATGCCTGCCAAATCCAGCATGTTGAGCACGTTGGTGTAGGAAAGTTCGTACTGCAAAGAGAAACCGATAATATCAAAATCTTTCAGTCGTGTCTGTCCCTCCAGTGAGGTCAAGGGTATTTTACCCTCGCGTAACTGTTTTTCTCTGTCCGGCCAGACAGCGAAACAACGTTCGGCTGCCACGTACGGAATTTCATTTAAAATGGAATATAAAATCTGCAAGCCGAGATGCGACATTCCGACTTCATACGTGTCGGGAAAAGCCAGCAGAAAGCGGACCTCCACATTATCTTTGCGGACAGCGTTTACTTCCGCGCCAATGTAGCGGCTGGGTTTTTCAGCGCCGGGTAAAAGTTCATCGATTTTGCCGTTGCTCATAATGATTTTTCCTTTTCCGGGCAAAGCTCTTGATTCTATGCTTTATGATCGGATTTGGCGCGGGATCGGTATTTATGAGGGTTACTTTTAATTTCCCTGAGTTTGGACAGTGCCATTTTTTTGGCAAAATTCACGGCAGAAAGATACTCTAGTGAATTGTTTTTAAAGGTACTGATTAATTCCTGGCGGGTCAAATCTTCATTTTTCTTGGACACGAACGTTCTTTCCAATGTATGTTCATAAGCCAGTTCGTCACCCATGATATTTTTAACCAGAACGTAATCTTCCGTATTGATGAAAAAAGATTCTTCGAGAGACACATTGGTTTGAATGGAAATTTCCACCTTGACCGTATCAGCCGCTATGGAACGGGATAAATCAAAAATCTTTAAATCCAGCCCGTTTTTTAATTTTATTTCTTCAATTAATTTCATTTTTTAACCAGTTTCGAAAATAGTTTCGTTTCATTGGCCTAATACGACGTCGCATGGAATCTGCCTCCTGATAGGCGTCCATTTCCGTTAAAGGCAAAGACTGTTTTTATTGCGCTCCTTTCAGTTGCGCTTCCGGTCAAAGGACAACGATGCCAACAAAGTTGGCCAAAGAAGGCGATTTGGTATTAACATTTTTAGGCTTGACCTGCAACCTCAATCCTTTTATAGATAACGCGTTGAAAAATTACGCATAGAAACCATCGTGTTTGAGTGACGTCCGTTCGGCTTTGATAAAAGAACAGGAAATAAATAGATGTCCGATTCCCCTATATTTGTCCTTTGTCAACCGGATGAAAAAAAATCCTGCGGCGCCTGCTGCGGTCTTTATAATTACGTGGACAGTTCCCGTTCCTCTCTTGTGCAACGTCTGCGTTTGCGCACAAAACGTTTTCGTGAACTTGTCAAAAGTCCCGATGATTTAAAAATTTATTCCATGCAGATCCTGGCGGCTGAAGATTTCCGGAAAAGATATGAAGTGATTCATTGCTGCGAATATCTCGGTTTTCTGGATAAGGAAGAAAAGAAAGTCGGCTGTCTTCTGCATCCGGAGCAGAATTCCGGCAACGATATGCGCGATGTTTCGTTTTACGGGCAGGAACTTTGTGCCGGACATCTCTGTCCCAGCCATTATTTCATTCCGCAGTCCCAGTCCAAAATCCTGATAAAAATTATTGATGACTGGTATCTCTACGGGTTGATACTGACGGATATTGACTTGGTTACAAAATATTTCCAGCTTATTGCCGATAGAGTCGGTACGGAGCTGAAACCGGAAATGTTCAACAATGAAAAGTTAAAGAAAATTGCCTTGGAGTATTTCAGCTGGAAAATCACCTGGCCGTTCCGGTCTCTGGAGTCAAACCGGCTGGGAAAATATTATTTCGACGGTTCGCAGTATATGATCAGTCATATCGATTACGGCAGGTTTGGCCGGGGGGACGTATCGCCGTTGAATACAATTTTATTGAGTCTCTGTTCCGCTTTTAAAAATACAGAAGATCTGGAAAAAGCGGAGGGGATGATCTGGGAAAATATTAAAAAGTTTACTTCTGCCTTTCATGAAAAATAATTTTTTATTGACAACTTACACTCACTTTGGATAATCTAAACAAACTTCCTTGCAAATAGACTTTGAGCTGAAAGGTTTATAAATGGATAAAACGTCCAAAGAAATTCTTTTTTCAAAAGAAACAATTCAAAAAAGAGTCAAAGAACTTGCTGCGCAAATATCCAAAGATTACGCCGGAAAAGAATTAATTCTTATTGGTATTCTGAAAGGCGCATTTATTTTCATGGCTGATTTAATCCGTGAAATCAGTATTCCGTGCCGCGTGGATTTTGCCAGATTGGCCAGTTATGGAGCCGGTTCCGAAAGTTCCGGCAAAGTTGTCATGACCAAGGATATAGAGACTTCCATAAAAGGGAAGGATATTCTGATTGTGGAGGATATCCTTGACACAGGCTTGACAATGCAATATTTTGTAGAATGGATGAAGGAAAGAAATCCGAAATCCATTAAAATATGTGTTTTTTTGGATAAGCGTAAAAGAAGACAAGTTACTTTTGAAGCGGATTACATAGGCTTTACCATTGAAGACGGTTTTGTCGTCGGTTACGGACTGGATTTCAATGAAATGTACCGTTTTTCACCGGAGATTTATGTTATTAATATCAATTAGATTTAAAAAATTCAGATTTCAGTTTTGAAAGCAATTTGTTATGAGCAGTGACGAAAGAGGTTATAAATGATTATTCAATGCAGGCAATGCCGGACAAAATTTCGCTTTGATGATGCTAATATGAAGGGAAGCGGAATCTGGTTGCGTTGCAGCCGCTGCGGGCATGTTTATTTTCAGGAAAATCCCGATGCGAAAAAACCGGCTGCAGATTTTGTTCCGGAACCGGATGTTATGGCCTCCAAAGAAAATGTCATGCCGGAAGAAAAAATATCCAAGCCTCCTGAAGCCATACCGTCCGTATTTCACAGAGATGAACAAGGCATGAAATCTCTGGAAAGAATCATGGATGCGAGAAAGCGCATTCGTGAAGAGACGGATTTGGATATAGAAAAATCTCAAGAAAAAATCTTTAGCGAAGAAACTGAAAAAACAGAGGAGCCTAAAAAGGCTGAAAAAGCTGATGAAATTGAAATAACCGGAACGATTGAAAAAACCGAAAAGACAAAGAAGAAAAAAAAGTCCTTCCCCAAAAGCATGGGAGGAGGATTCAAGACTTTTGTCTGGTCGGTTCTGGTAATAGTAATCATTCCTTTGTTGATATATTTTTACATTTTGCCGCAATATGGCGAGCAACTTGTCGATAGTGGCCAGTTTCTTATTAAGAAGATTAACGAGTACCGAGGAGTCGAGGAGCCGGCTAGAACAGGGGTTTTCATCAATCAAATGGTTAAACTTCAGGATGTTCGCTACCGCAGAATCAATAATTACATCCTGGGACAGATTGGCGTTCTGGAAGGCCATGCTGTTAACCGTGCTGATTTTACCCTTGCCCGGATACAGGTAAAGGGTGAAATTGTGGATGCCTATTCCGTGGTGTTGGGTGAACGTGCCAGTTATGCGGGTAATCTTCTGACCGATGAGGAATTAATCAACTTTTCCGAGGAAGAAATATTAATGAAACTTCTTCGTCCAGAAGGTCTCAATAATTCCAATGACAAAATTATGCCGAATGGACAAATACCGTTCATGATTGTTTTCCCCAATGAGCCGTCAGGTGTCATTAAAACCACAGTCGTGACCATAGGGGCGGAACGCCTACTCTCCGAGTGACCCCTATAACCATTCTCCAGAATCTCGCATCATTCACAGAGGACTCTCTCTGAATGATTTCATCCAGTGGAAGGTAAATAATTGAGATACGAAGGAAACATATTCAGGCCGTTCAGCGAGGCCAACAGTTATCTGCTGCAATGTACTATCGGCTGTTCCCATAATCAATGTACTTTCTGCGGGATGTATAAAGATAAAAAATACAGAGAACGGTCGCTGAAAGAAATTATGGAAGACATCGCCATGGCCAAAGATTCCTATGGCAATCTGGAAAAAGTATTTCTCTGCGACGGCGATGCGATTGCTCTGGAAACGGACATGCTTCTGGCGATTCTGAAAAAGCTTTACGGAACATTCTCATCGTTGCGCCATGTGGGAAGTTATGTTGGTCCGCAGAGCACCTTATCCAAATCTGTGGATGAACTCAAAGCGCTGCGGGCGGCAGGTCTGACCAAAGCTTACATTGGTGTGGAAACGGGGTATGATGAACTTTTGAAAAAAGTAAAAAAAGGCGTTGGCTACGATCAAATGCTGGCGGCAGGTAAAAATCTGGTCGCGGCGAACATCAACCTTTCTGCCATGGTGCTTTTAGGCCTGGCCGGCAAGGGCGAGGCCTCGAGGCGGCACGCTCTGGCCACGGCGAAAATCTGCGATGAAATGAAACCGCAATATCTGGCTGCGCTCACGATCACGCCCGTGCCGGGCACGGTTCTGTACCGTCATGTTCAGGAGGGAAAATTTGAGATGCTTAATCCGTTTGAAACGCTCGAAGAGATGAAACAAATGCTCGAAAACATCCACTCGGATAATATAAAATTCGTAGGAACTCACGCGTCCAATTACCTGCCCGTAACCGGCACGCTTCAGCGAGATAAGGGAAAAATGATCGCATCCATCGCTTCCGTTCTCGAAAGCAGGGATGAACGGATGCTTCGGTCCGATGAGATGCGCGGATTGTAAATCTTTCTTCCTCCTGTAACAAACAAATCATTATCCGCAATAATGATGTTGGATTTCAAGCGGTATTAATTAAAGTCAGTTTTCTTTTCACATTGGACAGATTTGCCATGATATACCAACTTGGCTCAAGCGGCATATTACCGCAAAATGCCAAGTGTCAAAGGTTCATTTGGCTTAATATTTAAGCACTTTTTTCTTTGCATTCTTTAAAAAAAAGAGCGACAA
>DJVN01000176.1:0-780 GCA_002441205.1 Syntrophaceae bacterium UBA6255
TATTTTAAAAGATTTAAATTTCTAACAAAAAATTCAGTTATTTTCAAACTATTTTTATTTATAATTTATTTATTTTAGCCTGTGCTTTTCTTTTCGCACGCGGCAGTCTTTTGGCAGGCCCCTTTTTTTTAAATTGCGTTTCATGAGATTCATTTTTTTGAATCGTTGAAATTAATCGCGATGGCAGGCGGATAGCTTGATTGATGATTGTTTCAAATTCCGGGGAAGTCAGGGGTGTTTTGCCGAGTTTTGTAACAAAAGATGATATCTCGCGATCGGAAGAAACCACGATCACTTCGCCCATCGTCTGCGCCGCTATGCGTTTGATGACATCATCTGCTCTTTCCCCATAACGTGAATAAATAATATTGATTTTTCCTTCCTTGTCTCTCCCTTCGTCTATCCAGTCACTGTTGCCGCCGTCAAAAACCACGGTAATGCTGTGGGATTTTTTCTTTTCATATTCGACAAGTCTTGCGATCAGCGCCTTACGCCCCGCCTCCAGGCTTTTACGATCATAACGGCGCAAACTGTCAGATTGTTTTATTAAATTATAGCCGTCAATCAGAATAAGCATGGATAATACTTGCATATCCGCGATACTTGTTCAATGAAATTTTACTGTTTTCCATGCAAGGGGTTTTCCCTTGACTTTGGCTTGGATACTTTGTTAGTTTTCAAAATCATTGTGAGACTCAAATTTCAAAAATGGAATCCGGCGCTTGCCGGACGAAGTGCATTGAAATTTTTAAGTCGAACAATCCCGGGCAGCGGAGGGTA
>DJVN01000176.1:793-10707 GCA_002441205.1 Syntrophaceae bacterium UBA6255
AAAATGGAAATCAAAAAAGTTTGTGTGTTGGGCGCCGGTTTGATGGGCAGCGGGATCGCGCAGGTTTGCGCTCAGGCGGGGTATGAAGTAACCATGCGTGATATCGAACAGCGTTTTATCGACGGAGGGATGAACACCATCAAGAAAAATCTCGGCCGCGATGCGGAAAAGGGCAAAATCACCAGGGAACAGATGGACGCGGTTCTGAACCGAATCAAACCGACGCTGGATATTAAAGAAGCGGCAACCGGCGCAGATGTGGTTGTGGAAGTCGTCATCGAAGTCATGGATGTGAAGAAAAAGGTTTATGGGGAACTCGAAGGAATCGTTCCCGCTCATTGCCTGTTTTTCACCAACACGTCGGGTTTAAGCATTACTGAAATGGCTTCCGTGACTAAAAGACCGGATAAGGTAATCGGCACGCATTTTTTTAACCCCGTTCCCGTCATGAAACTTCTGGAAATTATCTGCTGCCATCAGACGTCCGCGGAAACGCTGGCTGTAGCGAAAGAATGGGGCAAGAAAATCGGCAAGGAAGTCATTGTCGTTAAAGAAGCTCCGGCATTTGTCGTCAATCGCATCCTCTGCACGATGCTCAATGAAGCTTTCTTCGCTTTGGATGAAGGTCTGGCTACACCAGAGGACATTGATAAGGGCATGACGCTCGGCTGCAATCATCCCATTGGACCGCTGGCACTGGCTGATCTTGTCGGTCTGGATACGCTGTTGCGCATCATGGAGGGTTTGCAAAGAGAACTGGGCGATAAATACCGTCCCGCGCCTCTTTTGAGAAAGCTTGTTCGTGCCGGTAATTTCGGGCGAAAGTCCGGTAAGGGCGTTTACGATTACAGTAAAAAATAACAACGGAGAAAATATTTATGAAAACCAAGATTACAGAACTTTTCGGTATCAAGCATCCCATTCTTTTGTCCGGCATGAGTTGGATCAGCGTTCCGAAAATGGTCGCGGCGGTTTCCAACGCCGGCGGACTGGGAATTCTGGCGACAGGACCGTTCAATGCCGAGCAGACGCGCGCGGCCATCAAAGAAATCCGCTCCCTTACGGATAAACCATTCGGCGCCAACGCCACTCTGCTTTTTCCGGGCGCGGCGGAAAACGCCAAAGTATTGCTGGAAGAAAAGGTGCCGGTGATTAATTTTTCGCTGGGCAAGGGCGACTGGATCGTGAAGCAGGCGCACGGATATGGCGGCAAGGTCATCGCCACCGTGGTTAACGCGCGCCACGCCAAACGCGCGGAAGATTACGGTTGCGACGGCGTCATCGCGACCGGTCATGAAGCCGCGGCGCACGGCGAGCATGTCACGTCGCTCGTCCTGGTTCCTTCGCTTGTGGATGCGGTGAAGATTCCGGTCATCGCCACCGGCGGTTTTGGAGACGGAAGAGGGCTTGCCGCGGCGCTGGCTTTGGGCGCGGAAGGCATCGCCATGGGCACGCGTTTTATGACAACCAGGGAAAGTCCTCTGCATAGTGTCTATAAAAAACTTTCCATGGAAAAAGACGTGGAAGATACTTTGTATTCGGATAGATTTGACGGACTGCTCTGCCGTATCATGAAAACCGATGCCGCGGAAAGAGCCGTCAAAAAAGGGTTGAATCTGCCGGCGGCCTTCTTCAATGCGCAGGATATCGCCAAGCAGTTAAAACTGCCTTTCTTCAAGCTGTTTGTGGGGGTTATGATGTCCGGCTGGAAGACCGCCAAGCAACTGGCTTTTATGGCCAATGGTTTTCACGCGATCAGGGTTGCTACGGAAAACGGCGACACGAAGGAAGGTGTGCTTCCCGTGGGGCAGGTTATGGGCCTTCTTCACGATGAGCCGACGGTTGCCGAACTGATGGACAGAATGGTGGCCGAAGCAAAGAAACAGCAGGAAAAACTTGACGCTCATTTTGCATAGAGACGGTTACAATAGCGGTGTATCATTGCGATTCCCGATTTATCGGGGTGTTGTAATTTAATTCAACCATAGGTGGAACGCGGTCTCCGAACGCGCCGCGGATGAAACATGTTTCAAAATAAAAAAGTTGTGGTGGTCATGCCGGCGTACAACGCCGAAAAGACTCTCCTCAAAACTTACAATGAAGTCATGGCGCAGGGCGTCGTGGACAAGGTGATTCTTGTTGACGACGCCAGCCCGGACAATACCGTAAAAGTCGCCGAAGCGCTTCCCGCAACGAAAGTTTTCGTTCATGAACGCAACCTGGGCTACGGCGGCAATCAGAAAACCTGTTACCGGCTGGCGATGGAAGAAGGCGCGGACATTGTCATCATGGTTCACCCTGATTATCAGTACACGCCCAAACTGATTCCGGCCATGACGTCCATGATCGGCAATGGTCTTTATCACTGTGTGCTTGGCTCCCGCATTCTGGGCGGCTACGCGCTGAAAGGAGGCATGCCTGTCTGGAAGTATATTGCCAATCGCTTGCTGACACTCACGGAAAATATTTTAATCGGCGCGAAACTTTCTGAATACCATACCGGATACCGCGCCTTTTCCCGCGAACTTTTGCTGAAATTGCCGCTGACAAACAATTCCGACGATTTTGTATTTGACAATCAGATGCTGGCGCAGATTGTCTGGCTGGGCTATACCATTGCGGAAGTAAGCTGCCCGACGCGCTATTTTCCCGAAGCTTCCTCAATCAATTTAAACCGCAGCATCAAGTACGGATTTGGCTGTCTGAATACAGCCATTGCTTTTCGTTTGGCTAAAATGAAATTAATAAAGTCCGCTCTGTTTTCCTAAATGAATAAAAAATATAGATATCTGGTAGTAATATTTTTGATTATTGCTTCGTTCATTTCCTATGGCCGGATTTTGAGCAATGATTTTGTCAATTTTGATGACAATGTCTATATTACGGAAAACGATCATGTAAAATCAGGAATCAATCCGGCAAGTATAAAATGGGCATTCAGCACCACCTTCGCGGATTTCTGGCATCCTCTCACCTGGTTATCATTATTTTTTGATTATGAACTTTATGGCTTAAATGCCGGCGGATATCATCTGACAAATCTTATCCTGCATTTAATGAGCGCGTTGCTTGTGTTCTGGATTTTTAACCGTGCGACAGGCAATCTTTGGTCAAGCGCTTTTGTTGCCGCCGTTTTCGCTCTGCACCCTCTCCGTGTCGAGTCAGTTGCCTGGGCTGCTGAACGTAAAGATGTTCTGAGTGTGTTTTTCGGTTTGGCAAGCATTTATGTTTATATATGTTATGCGCAAAGCATTAAATACTCGCAGTACTTCTTTAGTTTAGTATTATATGCTTTGAGCCTCATGTCCAAACCCATGCTGGTTACTCTTCCGTTTGTCTTATTGTTGCTGGATTACTGGCCCCTGAATCGATGGCAGAAATCAACCTCCACTGAATTCATAAGCAACCCGGTCAGGAGGCTTATATGGGAAAAAGCGCCTTTTATTTTTTTAACCTTTATTTTTATTATTGTAACTCTCCGGGCTCAAACTTTATTAGGAGCGGCTGCATTCACGGAAAGTTTTCCCTTTGTGTTTCGTATGGCCAATGCCATTGTTTCTTATATTGTTTATTTGGGGAAAGTATTTTGGCCCGTTGATTTGGCCGTGTTTTATCCCTATCAATATCCCCTGCCGTTTTGGCAAATAATAACATCCTGCTTTATTTTATCCGGCATAACCCTTGTGATTTTTTACGAGATCAAAAAAGCGCCTTTTTTATTTGTGGGCTGGTTCTGGTTTCTCGGCACGTTGGTTCCTGTGATCGGTCTAGTGCCGGTGGGTTCACAGGCCATGGCCGACCGTTATACGTATTTTCCTTTAATAGGTATTGCTGTGATATTCACATGGGGCATTCTTTCTTTTATAAAAAAAGAAGAAATAAAAAAATATATTTTATTTCCCGCAGGAATGACCATCCTGATGATGCTGGCCTTCTTGACTTGGAAACAGTGCGGTTACTGGAAAAATAATCTGGAACTTTTTGGCCACACGTTACGCGTGACAAAAAGTAATGCGATGGCCCATAACAATTTTGGATTGGCGCTTCTTGAAAAAGAAAAAATATACGAAGCAATTGACCATTTTAATTCAGCGATTCATATAAATCCGCGTTTCCTGCTGCCTTATTACAATCGCGGGAATACGTATTCAATGCTTGGTTTGCATGAAAGAGCCCTGGAAGACTTCAATCACGCAATTGCTTTGAAACCAGATTACGCCGAAGGCTACTACAGCAGGGGAACTCTTTTGATGAATCTTAATCAATATCAAAGGGCGCTGGATGATTTCAACAAAGCCATTGTATTGAGGCCTGATTATATCAAGGCTTACAACAACAGAGGCATTATCCATGGTCAAATGAATAGATATGATTTGGCCATAGAGAGTTTCAATGAAATTATTCGCCGCCGGCCTGATTACGCTTCTGCCTACGGCAATAGAGGATTTGCTTACTTCAAACTCAATCAATACAGGAAGGCCATAGAAGATTATAGTCAGGCCATTGTTCTGAACCCGACTTATATCAAAGCGTATTACAACCGATCCAATGCGTATGGGAAACTCGGTCAGCATCAGAATGCTGCTGAGGATTTAAATAAAGCCGTCAGCCTGCGATCGGATGTCGAAGCAGTGTATTAATTGATGAGCTGCGCATCGTCCAGGAACAAAATTAAAAACTCATCAATCATATTTCTTTAATACGTTGCAGTTTTTTTACTTGTGATTGGCTGACATTTTCAGTGAAGCGATTGTTTTCTGATAATCTTCCGTTCCGAAAACAGCAGCACCGGCAACGATGACGTCAGCTCCCGCATCAGCCACATCGCCAATATTTTTCAGATTGACGCCTCCGTCAACTTCCAGAAGGGGCTGGTGCGGCAAACCTTCAAGCATCTTTTTCGCCCGGGCAATTTTGGCCAGAGAGGTTCCGATAAATTGCTGACCTCCGAAGCCGGGATTGACGGTCATCACCAGCAGAAGATCGATGAAGTGAATGATTTCCTCGATCTGTTCGAGCGGCGTAGCGGGATTTAAGGAGACACCGGCGCGCATTCCGAAGCTCTTAATCAGATCGACTGTGCGATGCAGATGACTGGCGGCCTCCACGTGAACCGTGAGAATATCGGCTCCGGCGTTGTAGAAATTTTCGATATACCGGTCGGGATTGTCGATCATCAGGTGGACATCAAAAGGGAGTTTGGTCACTTTTCTTAAACTCGAAATAATGGATGGTCCCATGGTGATGTTGGGCACAAAATTGCCGTCCATCACGTCAACATGGATCCAGTCGGCTCCGGCTTTTTCCACGGCAAGGATTTCCTCTCCCAGTTTGCTGCCGTCCGCGGAAAGAATTGAAGGGGCGATTAATTTCATTTTTCCGTCCTGATGATCAGTTGATGTAAAATATACTAAAGAGTAAATAATGTCAATTAATGCATTTTTTCTGTTTTGGCCGGCTGTGATTCCCGCGTCTCAACGGGATTGTTCCTCTTGCGTTTTGATCTTCACCTTTGTCCGTGGGATAAGTCGTCCGGCAAATTTCAATACGCTGCGCCTTTTGAAATTTGGGACTCATTAAGTGCTTGACACTTGTGCGGAAAAATCTAAAAATACAATATGCATATTCTCTATAACATTATTCTATTTGGTGCGGCGGTCATTATAGCGCCCTATTATCTGTGCAAAATCATCTTTGCCGGTAAATATCGCAAAAGTATTTTGCAGAAGCTGGGCGGAAGACAGTCTGAAATACTCAGCGGTTTGAAAAAAGCCCCGCGCGTCTGGATTCACGCGGTCTCTGTCGGCGAAGTCACCGCCGCCGCGCCGATTGTTGCGTCTCTGAAAAAGAAAAAACCGGAAGTGGAAATTATTTTTTCCACGTCCACGGAAACGGGACAGGACATGGCAAAAAAGTTTATTAACGATGCCTCGGCCTTTATTTATTTCCCTCTGGACATTCCTGCGGTGGTCAATAAAGTTATAAAAATGGCATTGCCCGATGTTTTTGTTCCAGTGGAGACGGAACTTTGGCCTAATTTTCTTGGTGCCTGCAAGAAACACGGGGTTAAAATGCTGATGGTTAACGGTAGAATATCGCCGCGCTCATATCGCCGGTACCTCCTGACAGGTTTTTTGTGGAAAAGAGTTCTCGGTACGCTGGATTTCGCGGGAATGATTTCCGGTATTGATGCCCAAAGGCTTGTACGAATCGGCATGGATTCTACAAAAATAAAAGTTATGGGAAATGCCAAATACGACGGTCTGGCCTCGATGGTATCTTCTGATCTAAAGGAAGAAATATCCAATCGCTGCAATGTGCTTGCCGACGAAAAATTTTTCGTTGCGGGAAGCACGCATCCCGGTGAGGATGAAATTGTCATCAATGTGTATAAAAGACTTCTGGACCGTTATCCGGATTTTAAATTGATTTTAGTGCCGCGTCATATCGAGAGAACTCATGACATCACGGGGCTTTTGAATCAGTCTGGTTTTGACGATGTCATAAAACTATCGGATATTGATAAAGGGAGAAAAAGAGACAAAGAGCGAATCATTGTCGTTGATGTCATCGGCGAATTATTCAAGGTTTATTCGCTGGCCACACTTGTTTATTGCGGCGGTTCTTTGGTGCCGAAAGGCGGTCAGAATATTCTGGAAGCGGCCGCCTGGGGGAAGGTTATTTTTTATGGTCCTTCCATGGATGATTTCAGTCAGGAAAAAACGCTATTGGAAGAAGCGGGATGCGGCATAACCGTCAGAAATGAGGAAGAACTATATCAAGGAATGATCCGAATGCTTGACAAACCTGAAGAACTTGTCAGCCTTGGCGAAAATGGCAAAGCGGTTGTTTTAGCCAACATCGGCGCCTCCGAAAGATACGCCGATTTAATCAGCAAGTATGTTTAGGAGGTATTTATATGCTAAAAAAATATGAAGCATTGAGTGCGCAGATTAACCTGACCAGAACGTTCATGGCAAAATCCGTTGTTGAAAAATATCTCCACAGGACAAACCTCACGTACTATTCTGAGCTCTCCCGTCTCATCGGCTGCGAAGCGTTTGTTAAACATGAGAACCACAATCCGACCGGATCATTCAAGATAAGAGGAGCGCTTAATTTTTTTCATCACATGTCCAGGGAAGAACTGGAAACGGGAATTCTCGTTGCAACCCGGGGGAATCACGGTCTCGCGATGGCCTGGGCCGGTCAATGGTTTCACGTGCCCTGCACCGTTGTTGTCCCGGAAGGAAATAATCCTGAAATCAACCGGACCATAGAAAGCTACGGTGCGGAAGTGATTGTCCATGGTGAAGACTTTTACGATGCGCAGTCTTATTGTGAAGAGCTTGTGGACAGCGCCGGTTATTACTATGTTCAGCAGGGCAACGAACCGGAAATTCTAAACGGACTGGCCACCATGGGGTTGGAAATTCTTGAAGATCTTCCGGAAGTGGACACGATTATTTGTCCCATCGGCGGTGGCGCGGGTTGCGCGTCCATTTTAAAAACAGCTCGCGCCATCAGACCCGATATTGAAATCATTGGCGTGGAGCCGCAAAATGTTCCATCTTTCTACAATTCCTGGAAAAAGGGAGAGATCGTCACACTCGACGAGGCGCATACCATTGCGGACGGGCTTGCAGCCAGAAGTGTGTTTCATCTGCCTTACGTGATTTTGAGGGATGGCATCAGGGATGTTGTTCTTCTTAGCGAAGACGAAATAATGGAAGGAATCAGAATGGCGCTAACCACCACGCACAATCTGGCCGAGGCCGCGGGAGCGGTTTCTTTAATGGCCGCGTATAAAATCAAAGACCGGTTGACAGGCAAGAAGGTTGTGATGATCATGTCCGGTGGTAATATTAATATGGAAACACTGAAGGTGGCCGTCGGATAATGAGTAGCGATTCGTTTTTTCGTATGGTCACTTTTCTGCTTAATATTAGTGGACTTGTTATGTAAAAAAATCCGGGCGTGCAGCCCGGATTTTTTTATGGTTCGAAAAAGATATCATCCTTCACGTTATTTTTCGTATAGCTGTTCCAGCGTTTCTCCATATTTATTCAGAACCACCTGGCGTTTGAGTTTCATGGTTTGTGTGAGCATACCGTTATCCACGGTGAAATCTTCGAGAATGAATTCAAGCTTTTGTGGAATTTCGTAGGAACCGAATGTTTTTTTAAGATGGTTTTGCACTTCGGCGGTAAGTAATTCCTTGAATTTCTGGGCTTCAGGATTGGAAGAGCTGAAAAGATCCTGGGGATTCACTGATAATTTCATGCCGGCGGCAAGATGTTCCAGTAACTTCAGATCTGGAACAATCAATCCCACATTGTACTCGCGCCCGGCGCCGGTCACCACGGCGTTTAAAATCCAGGGCAGGACCTTCATTTCCAACTCGAGGCTTTCCGGATGGATATATTTGCCGTTGGAAAGTTTATATTCCTCCTTGAACCGTCCGGTAATGTATAAAAATCCATCATCATCGAGGCGTCCCCGGTCGCCGGTACGCACGCCGCGCATGCCGTTCATTTCCACAATCACTTCTTTGGTTTTTTCAGGTTTGTTGTGGTATCCGATCATGCATTGCGGACCGAAGCAGATAATTTCTCCGTCATCGGTATCTTCGCCGCTGCGGGAGCGGTCGATTACCACCTTGGTTTTATTGATGGGCTTGCCGACCGATCCCAGGCGATTGCCCATCAAAGGCGAGTTGATGGTGATGGCCGGAGACGTTTCACTCAGGCCATAAGCGTCGTAGGTCGGGATGCCGACATCAATGAAGAATTTGGCGATTTCCACATTCATCGGCGCGCTGCCGGTGACCGCGTTTTCCAACCTCCCGCCGAACCTGTCTCTAATTTTCTGCAGGACAATTTTATCCAGAATTTTGTATTTGAAAGTCACTTTGCCCGTTTCCCTTTTTTGTTTTGCGGCATCCAGTGCAGCTTCGAATAGTTTCAGTTTCAGACCGCCTTCTTCCCGCATTTTTGCCCAAACGCCATTGAAAACTTTATTGAATATACGAGGTACGGTAATCATAAAGGTAGGCTGGATTTTGGGAAGATCATCGATCAAGGTTTCCACGGAGCCCATAATGCCAATGGATGCCCCCCTCATGGTAAAAGCGTGTAAATCAGCCGTGATTCCGAAAGAATGCGCCCAGGGAAGCATAGAGATGCACCTGCTCTTTTCCGTTAAATTCAAAAACCAGGCCAGCCCTGCCTTGACATTTTCTGCCAGATTGCCGTGAGAAAGAAGGACGCCCTTGGGTTCCCCTGTAGTGCCTGAAGTATAAATCAGCACGGCAACATCGGTAGGTTTCGGTTTAATAGAAGGGACCGGGTTTGCCGCCCCTTTTTTCTCTAAGCCCTCCATAGAGTTTTCTCCCGTTCCTTCAATCAGAAAGATATGTTTCAAGGTCGGAATCTCAGAGGGAAAGTTTTTTACTTTTTCCAGAACCTCCGGTTTGGAGACAAACAAAACGTTTACAGCCGCGTCTTTGATAATATATTTCCACATGGTAACGAGTTCTTTTTCATACATGGGGACGTAAGCCGCGCCCAGACCTTGTGTGGCGATTTCTCCGATGAGCCACTCCTTTCTGTTGTTGGCTATGATGCCCACCGTGTCTCCGGCTTTAATGCCGGCCGCGGATAATCCTGCCCGCAGATTATCAACACGATCTGCAATTTGCCTGTAGGTTACCCACTGATAGATGCCGGCACTGTTTTTTTCACCAATGAATGGATTGTTTGCGTATTTGGCCACGCTTTGCTCGAAAATATCCACCAGATTATCAGGAGGATCGTACACATTGCTGTATTCTCCGTATTCAAAAATTGCCATAATCTTCACCCTGTCCTTTCGTGGTCTGGCATGATTAAACTTACTAAAAAAACGATTACGTT
>DJVN01000071.1 GCA_002441205.1 Syntrophaceae bacterium UBA6255
ATGCTATTTTAAGGGTTTTCGTAAGGGGGGTGAATGTATTCGGAGGGGGATGGTGGGGGTAGGTGGATACCGGTGCCTTTGACCTGTTCCGGTAAAAGGCTCGATTTCCAGCCGTTTTATCGTGACGGGAAGAGGCGATAAAATCTTTCCGGTGGTGATTTATCCTGGTATTTTCGGCAGATCACGGAGAATAAGTCTGGTGAATGTGACGAGTGCTATTCCGCACCCTGTCGCAAGGAGACAGGCTCCTGGTCTGAGGGTCCACCCTGGCATCCTGGCGGGGAAGGAAAAGATACCCCAGAGTAAGAATATGCAGACCAGTGCCATGATGAGCCGGATCAGGATCCAGGGGTTGCTATCGGATTGCATATTCCATATTTCAACGACTTTAATTATAGTACTTTTACCAGGGAAACATTTTCAGGATAACCAACCTCGTCCAGTTCGACACAGGCAACCAGAAATGATAGTGTTCCCATAGCCCGCTTGTGAAACGGTAGCCCACAATAAGGAACCATATGCAATTTGCGATAAAGAGGAGAGGGAGGATATATTGAAGCCGGTCTTTGTTTATTTTCTTCGCCATGACCAATACTATGCTTATCACAACAATGCCCAACAGCACGTAACTTATCAATTGAACGGCATGCAGTTGAACTACGAGGCGCGTTCCAATACATGCCTGGAGGACGATGAAACTCAATGGTAGGGTCACAATTCCAATCCAGAAGAATGATTCCAGTGTCTTTTTCAGGTTCTGCTCGTCAAATTCCAGCCTTTTCAGGAACAGCAATCCAAGGATGATCAGTGGAAAGTACAGTAACGAGAGATACCGGATGTCAGGGACTATCCCCCCGGAAATCCCAAGCATTGAAAAACTCCTTAAATATGGCAGGAATATACCGATAGATACCAATATTGTGAGGATGACCACCTTTTTTTCCAATACGGAGCAAAAGAACTTCTTTTTCTTCACCATGAAGATGACGAAGAGGATAACAAAGAACACCGCAAGAAAAGATATCGGGGATACCTGGAAGATTCCTGCAGTTTTGGCCTGTTGTGGATTGAAGAAAATGTAGTAGATTGCCTGTAAAAATCCCCCAGTATCGGAAAAACCAAACTGGAACTGGGTTGATACCTGCCGCGTCAATATTTCAGCTGATGATGCCGAGACTCCCTGGTAGCCCATCCTCATAGGGGGCGTAAAGATGTTACCCGTCACCCCGAGATTGTTGAGAAAGAGGGGGATTGCACCGAATAAGACCGAAAAAGAGCAAAAGAATGTTTTCACCTCTTTCACGATTCCTTCGCGATATGCGAGTATCATTCCCGCCAAAACTGCGATGATGAATAGTCCGGCTCCGACTTCCGGCCGCGCCCACGCCACCCAGCCAATCCCGATATAGCCTGAAAGAAGATGGAGGAGAGAGCCGGATTGTATCCACGAGATAAAAAAATACAGGAAGATGAGGAAGAAGAAGAGGACGAGGACGTGGTCTTTGCCTACTCCTGCCCAGAAAAGATATGAGGAGCCGCAGATCACGCTCACCACACCAAACAGGGACCACCACTCATTCTCGAATATCTGCCGGAAGATGAGAAACGCGAGGACCATCGATCCGGCGAAGAGGAGGTTGTTCGCAAACGCAATCGCGGCAATTTCAGGGTACTCCCCGATGGAAAACGGAGTGTACAACCACATGTTCAGGACAAAGAGGATCAGCGAGGATCCATACACTCCATATGTCCAGGGGATGCCCTTATAAACGGTGTAACGCGGAAAATACCTGTGTATAAGTAATAAGACCAAAAAGATCAGCCCGATCCATAGAAAATTCATAAAAAGGCGAAAATGGTCTCCAAGGGCCGTAAAAAGAAGATATGCCGGGATAGAGATCATTGGAAGGGCGAGAGTATAGCAGAGGATATCCCCGTGTGATTCTGCATATGTTGACTCACCATAGGGTTCGTATCCGTAAAGCAGGTTTTTGCCGTCTATGAGGTGGTTCAACTGGTTTGCAGAGATCCATTCGTCATTGAGGTAGATTCTTGGGTAGCCAAATGAGATTGAGAGAATGAGAACAATACAGAAAATTATCAATAAAAGGGTTAATTTCTGATCAATAATCTCCTTCATTCAGTAATAATATCAATGGAAGATTATAATCACTTACGTTTTATGATAAAATTTAAAAAAAAAAGTTAGAATGATCGAGTGAACAGAATCTGTTCCGATCCGTCGTCAAATATCCCTTTGATTTGAAGGGGGAATTCTGTTTTAACGTTGTGAGTCGTGTAAACAATTCTGCCAACAGTGAATTCACCTACTGCAGAAGATGTCCCACCACTCAGTGCGGAAACATCATACCAATTCGCACCCCCATCATTAGAATACTTCAATTCGTGGAGCGTGGGGATATCTGTTCCTCCATTAATTGTAATTGCCGCGCGTGATTCTCCCGTGGCATATTCAGGTAATAATGAGACAGTTAATCCTACACTTTTGGATGTCCCAGTACTACCCGCCATTCCAAACACGAATGCCGCAATGACCGCCGCAAGTATGACGGTGATAGCGACCATCAGTATCACGCCGATGACGGGTGATACTGCCTCTTCATTCTG
>DJVN01000197.1 GCA_002441205.1 Syntrophaceae bacterium UBA6255
ATTTTTTCCTGAGACCCTTTACTGGTGGTCGTATCGGAATCCATTCTTTGAATACGGGCATCAGGAAAAAGTTTTTGTACTTCTTTTTCCAGTTTCTGCGTGCCGGTTCCGTAACTTAAAATGCGGCTGTTTTTGCAGGAGGGACAAATCGGCATGGATTTGATCGTGTAGTCGCAGTAATGGCATTTAACAACACCTTCGTTGATATGATGTTTCAAAGAAACGGCGCAATTGGGACAACCGAAATGATAACCGCAATCGGCGCACACCAGGAAGGTGTCAAACCCTCTTTTGTTGAGGAAGAGTAAAACCTGTTCTTTTTTGTCGATCATCGCTTTTATTTCTTCAACCAGAGTGTCGGAAAGAATGGGAACTTTTCCGGATTGTTCCTGTTGCATTTTCATGTCGACAATTTCTACTACCGGCATGGGTTTATCGTCCACGCGCTGAGGCATTTCCAGATAGCGATATTTTTTTGTCCGCGCATTGAAATAGGTGAGGATGCCGGGCGTTGCGGAACCGGTAATCACAACAGCCGCGGACATTTTTGCTTTCAGAATCGCCATATCGCGGGCGTTGTAACAGAGACGGTCATCCTGCTTGTAGGAAATATCGTGTTCTTCGTCCACGATGATTAATTTCAGGTTAGATAAGGGAGCGAAAAGAGCGGAGCGCGTGCCAATGACCAGATTAATCAAACCGCGTTTGATTTGCCGCCACTGGTCATAGCGGACGGATTCCGCAATGCCGCTGTGCAGAACAGCAATTTTGCTCTCGTCAAACCGTCCGGCAATACGCGATATCAACTGCGGCGTCAGGGCTATTTCCGGGACAAGGTAGATAGCTGAGCCGCCATTCTTTAAAACTTTTTCGATGGCTTTTAAATAGATTTCAGTTTTTCCGCTTCCCGTGACGCCGTGAAGCAGTATCGGCGTGAAAACATTTTTATCCAGGCTTTCGCAGATTTCATTCAGCACGTCTTTCTGTTGATCATTGAGAATGATCTGATTTTTGTTTTGACCCATTCTGGGTTTTAGAGAAACAGTGCGGGTTTTTTCCTTGTCCGTAAAATGAATGATGCCTTTATCGCGCAATCTTTTAATGACATCTCCGGATATATTGGATTTTTCGATCAGACCGTTTAACGATATCGCTCCGGTATTTTGAATAAATTCAATTAGTTTTTTTTGCTTGTCTGTTAACCTGGCGCCGCTGATTTTATTTTCCTCCAAAATGACAATTTTTTCATTCAGGGGAGAAAGTTCTTTGCTTTGTTTTTTCTCTATCTGAATGAATCCTGCTGAATGCATTTTTTTCGCCAGTGAGGAAACATTTTTCAGGCCGCTGGCTTTGCTGATGCTATTGAGGGCGATGCCTTCAGGATATTGACGCAGAAAATCCATCAGTTTTTCCTGAAGTGGAGTCAGATGAATATCTGTTTGGGGCTCCAAAGCTGTTATCCAGAAGAAATCTTTTTTCTCGGAACCGGACGGTATCAGTTCCGCCAGCGTTTTTCCCAAAGGATACATGAAATAATTGGCAATCCACTGGTAAAATTCCAGGTCTTTTGATCCAAATAAAGGTTCGTCATCNNGATAAAACCCGTGCGTTTTTTGTTGCCGAAAGGAACAAAAACGCGTTTGCCGATTTCGATTGCACGTTCTAAATCAGCAGGTACTTCATACGTGAAGATTTTATCAGGCGGGATGTTTAAAGCAACGTTCACAAACATAAGGTTTCATTATCACTTTTGATTTAAAAATGGAATTGTTTACCGGTGGTATAGGCAAAAAAAAGCCCCGATGGCGGGGCTTTTTAAAAAAATTCATATTTATTAAGGTTATTCGCCTTTCAGTTTTTCCATTTTTTCCTGCTTGGTTTTACAATCAATACAAAGGGTTGTAACAGGTCGGGCTATAAGTCTTTTTTCGGAAATAGGTCCGCCGCAAACCTCACAGATGCCAAAGGTGCCATCATCAATCCGTTTGATGGCTTCCTGCATTTTCAGGATAAGTTTGCGTTCCCGGTCTCTGATACGTAATTCAAAATTTCTATCGGATTCCAGAGAGGCTCTGTCGTTGGGATCGGGATAGTTTTCTTTGCCGTTGGTCATTTCGGAAACAGTTTTACCGGCTTCGCTCAACAGCTCATTTATTTTCTGTTGAAGCATTGTTTTGTAAGCCTTCATTTTTTCCTGTTTTGCTTTTAAATCAGCTTTTTTCTCCAAAATATTACTCCTTGCACGAAAAACTTGGTCGTCTTTACTACATGATGAGAATTTATTTGTAAAGAAAAATTTTTGTCAATAAATTTTTTTTACAATAAACTCGGCTATTAGAATAATACCAGTTAAATCAATAACTTCATTTTTCGGAACAATAGGTCTTGATAATCTTATCCACAACATTAGTTGTGGATTTACCTTCAACTTCAGGAATTATTGATACCCGGCCACCCCATTGTTTAACTTCTTCCCGGCCGACAACTTTTTCCTCCGGCCAGTCTCCTCCCTTGATCAGAACGTCCGGTTTCAGGTATTTAATCAATTCCAGAGGTGTCAATTCGGGAAATATTGTCACAAAATCAATAAATTCCAGCGCGGCGAGAACTTCAGCCCTTTCTTGTTCGCTAACCAGCGGCCTTTTTTCTCCCTTGATGGAACGGACGGAAGAATCGCTGTTGAGAGCAAGCACCAGTACATCGGCCGTTTTCTTTGCTTCGCGTAAATATCGGACATGGCCGACATGCAGAATATCAAAACAACCGTTGGTAAAAGCGATTTTCTTTCCTTGTTTGCGCAATTCTTCCAGTTTTTTTTGAAGAACATCTCTGGTTAAAATTTTATTCATTACGGCTCCTTACATTGAACTTAATGAGTCAGAACTCTGGCCAAAGTCAAAACAGATACTTTTTGAGCTCCGGCTTTGAGTAAGGTTTTCGCGCATTCGTTGACCGTGGCGCCGGTTGTGTACACATCATCAATAAGGATGATACTTTTACCGGCGATTTTTTTCTTGTCAGTGACTTCAAAAGCTCCCTTGATGTTTTGTTTTCTTTCTTTTTTGTTCGAGCCGGTCTGAGTGAGGGTAAATTTATGCCGCTTCAATAGCGAAAAATCAACGGAAATTTGATGTTTCTCTCCGATGGCGCGAGCCAGAATCAGGGATTGATTAAAACCGCGTTCGCGTAATCTTTTAATATGCAGAGGCACGGGTATTATGAAAGAGTAATCGGCAAAATCGATATCAGGGAATGAAAAGCCGCCCATGAAATCTGCGAGGATTTCACCGACCGATATATTGCTTTTGTATTTAAATTGATAAATTGCATTTAAAATAGCGTCATCGTAACTGAAGATGGCGCGGGCACAGGAAAAATAAGGTTTTGTCTCCTGACAATCCCCGCATAAGTGATTTTGGGACGGACTGTCTGGAAAGGTTGTTCCGCAAATATTGCAGATGCTGCCGGATATGAAATGGATTTGTTCGAGACAGTCGGGACAGAATATTTGACCGTTAAACGGATGCAGAATTTCAGCGCAGCCGAGGCATTGTGGTGGAAAAATAATTTCGCTTAAATCATTGAGAATCCCGGCCAGATTCATGCCATTTCCTTGCTCAATCTTTTGATTTCCTTTTTGTTTTCTTCCACCTTCATTCGTGGCGCATCCCAGAGATTTTCCAAATCGTAAAAGCTTCTGGTGGGTTCATAAAAAACCGAGATTACGATATCGTCATAATCAAGTAAAACCCACTGACCGTTGGCTTCGCCTTCAACGCCAAGCGGCCTGACATCCGCCTTCTTTAAAAATTGTTGAATCTCTTGCGATATAGCCTGCACCTGTCTTTCCGATGCGCCGCTGCAGACAATCATATAGTCGGCAAAAGCAGATATTTCTTTTAGATTTAAGACAATTATTTCTTTTGCTTTTTTTTGTAACGTGGCGTTGATACACAAAATAAGACGCTCTCTGGTTTTATCTTTTTTCGCCGGCAAATAAACCTCCTTCTGTCATTGGATTTACTTAACATATGCCATAAATGATGGAAATTGACAATGTTGCATTTACGCCCGTGATTCCAATTGTGAAAAACCAACGGCTGTGGTAACAAATTGCCCTGTTCTATTGATCAAACTATCTTAAGGGTTCCGTGATGCAGGAAATTATAAAAAAAGTTCATGCTCATATGCCGTATCATCTCCTGCCGAAACATCTGGAAATGATTCTTCAGAAAAAACTGAATCTGGAGATATATTTTCATCACTGGGTATTGGAAAATATGGATACGGCCAGGTGCCGTGAAATGGCGATGATTCTTTCCGATGCCGGACTCAAGATTACTTTTCATGCGCCTTTTATGGATTTACGTCCGGGGGCGTTGGACGACAAAATCAGGCAGACCAGTGTGGGCAGAATTAAACAGGTATTTGAGTTGGCGTCTTATTTTCATCCCATAAAAATAGTCTGTCACGCGTCTTTTGATGAACGCTACTATGTTTTCGGCGATGATTTATGGCTGGAATCCAGCATCAAAACATGGAAGGAACTTATTGCGCAGGCTGAAGATCATAAAACTGTTATTGCCCTTGAAAATGTTTACGAAAAAAATCCAGATATATTACGTCGCCTTTTCGATGCTCTTTCTTCCGAGAGCATGTGTTTTTGTTTCGATACAGGGCATTTTAATGTTTTTTCTTGCGAACCGCTAAGCGTGTGGCTAAAAGCTATGGGTAAATATGTCGGGCATTTGCATTTACATGATAATTTCGGCAAGCGGGATGAGCACCTGCCTCCGGGTAATGGCACGTTTCCTTTCGAGGAATTTTTTAAGTTTCTCAAAAGGATTAAGGCAAATCCTACAATCACGTTGGAGGCTCACAATCCGAATGATCTCTGGCAGTCGCTGGAGAATATTAAAGATATGAAGCTATTTAAGTTTCTGAAATAAGATTTATTTTCTCAAGAGGGATGCGTTGTTCAGGTATATTATCAAAAGAATATTATTTATGATTCCGCTTTTGCTGGGCATCACTATTATTTGTTTTTCTGTTATGCATCTGGCTCCCGGTTCTCCCACCGATTTGCAGACCGAAATGAATCCGAAGGCATCAGCGGAAATGAAGGAACGCCTTCGTGCTTTGTATGAATTGGATAAGCCGGTTCATGTGCAATACTGGTCATGGCTCAAAAAGATCAGTCACGGGGATTTGGGAACATCCTTTTCTTCGGATCATCGTCCTGTTGCCGATAAAATCATGGAAAGGCTTCCAATAACCATTCTGATCAATTTCTTGTCGCTGTTAATTATTGTCGCTGTGGCGGTTCCGCTGGGCGTGTTATCGGCGGTAAACAAGGATTCGCTTTTTGACAAGGTCACCGCTGTATTTGTATTTATCGGTTTTGCCGTGCCGACATTCTGGCTGGCTTTGCTGCTGATGATTTTTTTCGGTATTCAATTAGGGTGGTTGCCGATTTCCGGACTTCGTTCACTGAATTATGAATATCTTGGCGCATGGGACCAGTTTGTCGATCTGGCGAAGCATTTAATTCTGCCGGTGTTCGTTTCCTCTTTCGGCGGTCTGGCCGGACTTTCACGTTACATGCGCGCGAATATGCTGGAAGTGATCAGGCAGGATTATATTATGACCGCCCGTGCCAAAGGATTAAGCGAAAGAGAAGTGATTTATAAACATGCGTTACGTAATGCGCTTTTACCGGCAATAACAATTTTGGGTCTTTCCATTCCCGGCCTTATAGGAGGAAGCGTTATTTTTGAAACAATTTTTGCCATTCCCGGAATGGGACAGCTTTTTTTCATGTCCGTTATGGCGCGGGATTATCCGACAATTATGGGTGTTCTACTGATTGGCGCGATTTTAACACTGGTGGGCAATTTGATTGCGGATGTGTCGTATGC
>DJVN01000263.1:0-19684 GCA_002441205.1 Syntrophaceae bacterium UBA6255
ATTATCCCGGGAGCGCAGCGAAGCAGGATTGCGAATGCAACGAATAACCCTACGGTTGCTGTTGAGCCGGTTGCTTCGTCATCACGGGTAGAGGTAGTGCCAGTGCCGTTTGCCGGAGTTGCCCGTATTGCCGGGGCGGCTTCCCGGGTAATCGGATTGATTATCAGCCGTTTTCGAGACAAATGGGCATTATTGAGAAGGAGATAAAGTGAGCATTTCCAAATGGCTGGACAAAAAAGAAGCTGAAGGTATTGATGTTTCGCAGATCAAAGTGCCTGAAGAGATGTTTAATGAAGAAGCGCCGGCCCAAACGGTGTATTTCAAGGAGATTCGTCCCTGTTCCATTCTCTGCACGGGAGATCATCCTTTTGCCACCGTGGAACGTTTCGGTTACTGGTTTTATTGCCGCGGGCGTGATCAGGAGCAGGGACCGCATACCACGAAACCGCAGTGGTGGCTATGGACCAAAGATATAGAACTGGCGCTTAAAACCGCCAAAACGCATATCGCAGAAAACTGATTTATTGTGAGACTCGATTTTTAATGAAACTCAGATATTACAAACGCAGTGCGGTAATATCTGTAAGTTGAATTATCCCGCAAGCGAAGCTTAGCGGGGCAAAAACAATCCCGCTGAAAGCGGAGGGTAATAAGACCCAAACTTCAGATAAAACGTGTACTGAAGTTTGAAGATCGAATTATCCTGCATAAGCATGGATATAATACCCCGCCCCGTAGGGTGGAATTAGGGTCTAGGACTTGCCCTGGTGTTCATACCCGTGATAAATATTCAAATCAATACGAAGGAAGCATTTTCAAGAGAAAAATTTAAATGAGTAAAAAACCGTCATCTTTTGAAGATATTCATAACGCTGCCCAGCAGGGAGACGCGGAGGCTCAGTTCAATCTGGGTTTGATGTACCGGTCCGGTGAAGGCGTTGAACAGAATGAAAACGAGGCCATGTCCTGGCTTTTGAAAGCGGCCGAGAAGGGATTCGGGGCCGCTCAGTTGTATCTGGGCGTGATATACCATAACGGTGACGGTGTTAAGAAAGATTATGTTGAAGCTGTGCGCTGGTATCGTAAAGCGGCTGACCAGGGGAATGCTATAGCACAGAACACTCTGGGCTGGATGTACGAGAACGGAAAAGGTGTTGTGCAAAGCCATGCCGAAGCGATTAAGTGGTATAGCAAAGAGGCGGAGCAGGGTGATGCCTGTTCACAATATGCGTTGGGATTAAGATACCGCAATGGCGAGGGAATTCCGCAGAACGATCATGAAGCAGCCAAATGGTTTGAGAAAGCGGCCGGACAGGGGCTTGCAGAAGCACAGTTCAATCTTGGATTGATGTATCGTGCCGGAAACGGCGTTACGCAGGATAATGCCGAAGCAGTGAAATGGTTTCGTAAGGCTGCCGAGCAGGAAAATGCGGAAGCGCAGTTCAATCTTGGACTGATGTATGAAGAAGGAAAAGGTGTTTCCCGTGATGATACTGAAGCTGTGAAATGGTATCGGAAAGCGGCCGGGCAACAAAACGCGAGGGCTCAAACTAATCTTGCCGTCAAGTATGAAAAAGGAAAAGGAGTTCAGCAGGATTATACCGAAGCCGTAAAATTGTATCGTAAAGCGGCTGACCAGGGTGACGCTGAGGCTCAATTCCATCTGGGTGTCATGTATCATTACGGCAATGGTGTGCCCCAGAACTATGTTGAGGCTGTAAAATGGTACAGCAAGGCGGCGGGACAGGGTAACGCGAAGGCACAATGTAATCTTGGAGAGATGTATTATAAAGGCAATGGCGTTCAAGAGGATTATGTCGAAGCCGCAAGATGGTATCGCGAAGCAGCCGGGCAAGGTAACGCAGATGCCCACAATAAATTAAAAGAAATGTCCAATAAAGGAATTCCTGTTGCTCAGTTAAACATCGGGATGATGTATGAAGAAGGCAAAGGAATTCAACAGGATTATGCTGCGGCTGTGAAATGGTATAGCAAAGCCGCGGGACAAGGATTTGCTCAAGCCGAGTTTGCTTTGGGATTGATGTATATAAAAGGTGACGGGTTTCCTTTGGATGATATAGAAGCCGTAAAATGGTTCCGCAAGGCAGCCGCCCAGGGATTGGCCGATGGGCAGCTCCATCTGGGATTGATGTATCGATACGGTGAAGGTGTTTCACAAGACGATGCTGAAGCCGCGAAGTGGTTTTTTAAAGCAGCCGAACAGGAAAATGCCGATGCCCAGTTCAATTTGGGATTAATGTACGCGCAGGGCGAGGGTTTTGCTCAGGATGATTTCGAGGCGGTCAAGTGGTTTAAAAAAGCGGCGGAAAATGGAAGTGTGAATGCCCAGTTTAATCTCGCGTTAATCTACCGAAATGGGAAAGGAGTTTCCAAAGATTACACCGAAGCCGCGAAGTGGTTTTTAAAGGCGGCTGAACAGGGAAACGCGCGTGCCCAGATCAATCTGGCTTTTATGTATGAACAGGGAGAAGGCGTCACTTACGATGAAGCGGAAATCTTAAAATGGTATCATGAAGCAGCCCGGCAGGGAAACACTTATGCCCAGTGTCATCTTGGTTTTATGTACAGGACAGGGAAAGGTGTTTCTCAGGACTATTCTGAATCGGCCAAATGGTACCTGAAAGCGGCCGAGCAGGGAGACGCCAGTGCTCAGAACAATCTTGGCATGATGTACGTCAGTGGTAATGGCGTTCCTCAAGATTATGCCGAAGCTGAAAAATGGCTGCGCAAAGCGGCTCAACAAGGCATTGCATCCGCACAAAACCTGCTGGGTATCATCTCCCAGAGGGATAAAGAAATATCTCATGAGGGCAAGGCGATATCGCATGACGGTAAAAAAATGTTGCAGTGGTATCAGGAAGAGGCAAAGCGTGGCAATTCAGATGCCCAATTCAAACTAGGAGTCATGTACGATAAAGGTGAAGGTGTTGCGCAGGATGATGCCGATGCCGTAAAGTGGTATCTGAAAGCGGCACAGCAGGGAAACCCTGAAGCCCAGAATAATCTCGGTGTAATGTGTCTCAACGGAAGAGGCGTTAAACAGGATGAGGATGAAGCGGCAAAGTGGTTTCTCAAGGCGGCACAGATTGGAAACGCAACCGCTTTGCATAATCTAAAGGCCGTTAGCAGCAGGGGTAACGCTGTGGCTCAGTTTAATCTGGGGGAGATGTATCAGGAAGGTTTTTGCGTTTCACAGAACGATGATGAAGCCGTAAAATGTTTTCGTAAGTCTGCCGAACAGGGAAACCCGGATGCCCAGTTCAATTTGGGATTAAAATATGCCAACGGTGAGGGCGTTGCTCAGGATTCTATCGAAGCCGCAAAATGGCTTCGCAAGTCCGCCCAACAGGGGAATATCCGTGCTCAGATTCTTTTGGCGTTAATGTGTCAGAAAGGCGAAGGCGTTCCTCTTGACAATGTCGAGGCTGCAAGCTGGTATCTTAAGGCTGCTCAACAGGGAAATGCGGCGGCTCAGGTCAATCTTGGCCTAATGTATGTGAGCGGAAAAGGCGTTGGACGGGATTACGCAGAGGCAGCCCAATGGTATCTGAAAGCGGCAGCACAGGGGGATGTCACTGCGCAGAATAATATTGCTTCAATGTACTTAAGCGGCAGAGGTATTGCAAAAGATGAAAAAGAAGCGGCGGAGTGGTATCTCAAAGCGGCCGGGCAAGGAAACGCCTATGCCCAAAATATGTTGGGAATCATGCATCAAAAAGGCGAGGGTGTTCTTCAAGACGATGTCGAGGCGGCAAAGTGGTTTCTCAAGGCAGCCGATCAGGGAAATGCAGAAGCTCAGGTCAATCTGGGCTTGAAGTATGCCTATGGCACGGGTATTTCACAGGATGATGTTGAAGCCGCAAAATGGTTTCTGAAAGCGGCCGAGCAGGGAAGCACATTGGCTCAATATCATTTAGGATTGATTTACGAAAAAGGTCGAGGAATTTCTCAAAACGATGCCGAAGCCGTCAGGTGGTATCGCAAAGCCGCCGAACAGGGGAACATTACAGCCTTGAATAATCTGGTTCAGATGAGTGAAAAAGGGAACTCCATTGCACAATTTAATTTGGGAGAGATGTACCGGAATGGTTCGGGCGTTTCACAGGATGATACGGAAGCGTTGAAATGGTTTTTCAAGGCGGCCGAACAAGAGCATATTGAAGCTCAATTCAGGCTGGGAATGAAGTATGATAACGAAGAGGGCGTTCCGCGGGATGATGCCGAGGCTGTGAAATGGTATCTGAAGGCTGCCGGGCAGGGACACATTGATGCTCAGTGTAATCTGGGCGTGAAATATAATACAGGAAAGGGCGTTCCCAAAGATGATACGGAGGCTGTCAAATGGTTTTTAAAAGCGGCCGAACAAAATAACGCAACGGCGATGAATAATCTCGGCGTTATGTACCGTAACGGTGAAGGTGTTGCACAGGATGATTCCGAAGCGATCAAATGGTTTCTGAAGGCTGCCCAGCAGGGATATACAAGTGCTCAGGTTAATCTTGGTTTGATGTATCGCAACGGCGAAGGTGTTGCTCAGGATGATGTAGAAGCCGTCAAGTGGTTTCGTAAGGCTGCTGAGCAGGGTGATCCGGTCGCCCAAAATAATCTTGGCGTTATGTATCTGAACGAAAGAGGGGTTCCCCGCGATGATGTTGAGACGGCGAAATGGTTTCGTAAAGCAGCTCAGCAGGGAAACGCGGACGCCCAGAATAATCTGGGTGTCATGTTCCTGAACGGGAAAGGCGTTCCGCGGGATTACGCTGAGGCGGTAAAATGGTATCGTAAATCTGCAGAGCAGGAAAATGCCCAGGCCCAGTATAATCTGGGATTGATGTACAGAAATGGCGAAGGTGTTTCCCGTGATGATGCCGAGGCCATGAAATGGTTTCTCAAAGCGGCCGAAAAGCAAGATACAAGCGCCCAGTGCACGATTGGTTTGATGTATGAAGAAGGGAAAGGTGTCAAGCAGAATACCACTGAAGCTGTGAGCTGGTATTGTAAAGCGGCCAGACAGGGTGATGAAGAAGCTCTCAATAATCTTGTGTCAATGTGTAACAGAGGGAATTCTATTGCGCAATTCAGTCTGGGATTAATGTATGAAGAAGGTGAAGGTCTTCAGAAAGATGATACCGAAGCAGCGAAGTGGTATCGGAGAGCGGCTGAACAGGAACACGAAATTGCTCTAGAAAATCTGATGGAGATGTGCAAAAAAGGAAGCGCCGTGGCGCAGTTTAATCTGGGTGGAATGTATCAGGACGGGGAAGGTGTTGCGCAGGATGATGAAGAAGCCGCCACGTGGTATCGTAAGGCTGCTGAACAGGGACACGCAACGGCCAAACTGAGACTGGATAAAATGAAGAAAAAATAATGACGTCGGAGAAAGTAAGCTCTCAACAATAACCGTATAGAGAGAATAATCTGGATGGCGAGAAACATATCATCTATAAACGATATTCTTAAAGCGGCCCAGCAGGGAAGCCTGGATGCTCAGAACAATCTGGGTGTCATGTACCTGACGGGGAAGGGTGTGTCCCTGGATTATGCCGAAGCCGCCAAATGGTTTCTGATGGCTGCCGAGCAGGGGGATGCAAAGGCGCAGTTTAATCTGGGTTGGATGTGCCAGGAAGGCAAAGGATGTCCGCAAAGCAATACCGAGGCTGCCAAATGGTATATAAAGGCTGCTGAACAGGGAAACGCTCGCGCTCAGTTAAATCTTGGCATCATGTATCAGGAAGGTGAAGGCGTCGAACAAAACGATGCCGAGGCCGCTAAATGGTTTTTGAAATCTGCCGAGCAGGGGAGTGCGACGGCGCAGTTCAATCTCGGAGTAATGTATCAGGAAGGTCTGGGTGTTCCAAAGGATTATGAGAAGGCTTTGAAATGGTTTCGTCTGGCTGCAAAGCAGGGGCAGCCGGACGCTTTGACTGTAATGGGTATGATGTATAAGGACGGTCAAGGTGTCAGTCAGGATTATGCGCGGGCTGCTAAATATTTTCTTAAGGCCGCTGAACAGGAAGATGCAAAGGCACAGTTTAACCTTGGCTTAATGTATCAGGAAGGCCTTGGGATACCCCAGAGCGATGAGGAGGCCGCAAGGTGGTATACTAAATCGGCTGAAAACGGAAATCCAAATGCCCAGTTTAATCTTGGTTTAATGTATCATGACGGAGAATGTGTTGAGCAGGACGATGAGGAAGCCGTAAAATTGTATCGCATGGCGGCTGAGCAGGGACATGTGGAAGCCCAGAACTGGCTTGCCGCCATATACAGAGAAGGCATATTTGTTGTGCAGGACGATTCCGAAGCCGTCAAGTGGTACATCAAAGCGGCCCAGCGGGGGGATGTCGAGGCCCAGAATATACTGGGCATGATGTATCTGGAAGGCAAGGGCGTTCAACAAGACTATGCTGAAGCTGCCAAATGGTATCGCATGGCGGCTGAACAGGGCAATGCTGATGCCCAGAGCGCATTGGAAATAATTTTTCAGGAAGAAGGCATCTTATCAGAGGATGTAAAAGCTGAAAAATTTTATGAAAAGGAGATGGATCAGGGAAAACCTGAAGCCCAACTTGAAATTGATAAAAACGACGAGGAAGACAAAGTTATTTTTCAGGGTGAGGCCGAAAGCGAGCTTGTAACTGAAAAAGTTGAAGCTGTAATTTCATACAGAGAATCTCCTGCGCAAGAAGAAGTTATTATCCAGACCGAAGTGACTGAAACTCAGGCAGATCAATTGATTCCACAGACAGAGGCAGAGACAGGGGAATTATCTGCAGAGACTGAAGTCGTGGAATCTGACAGCGAAACGGCCGAAAAAGAAGAAGCGACTGCTGAAATTGAAGCTGGTGAGGCAAGTCCTGAAGAGGAGGCCGTCCCGCAGGATGAAGTCGGTATTGCCAAGTGGTACCTCAAAAAAGCAGAACAAGGGGATGCGACGGCCCAGTTCAATTTAGGCTGGATTTATCACGAAGGCAAAGGGGTGCCTCAGGATTACACGGAAGCAGCCACATGGTTCCTCAACGCGGCCCAGCAGGGACACGCGGATGCCCAGACCATCATTGGAATGATGTACAAAGAAGGCAAAGGAGTGCCTCAAGATTACGCTGAAGCTGCCAAATGGTATATAAAAGCGGCTGAACAGGGAGATGCCGTTACTCAGACGACGCTTGGCACGATGTACCTTACCGGTAAAGGCATTGAACAGAATGATGCCGAAGCAGCCAAATGGTTTCTCAAGGCTGCCCAGCAGGGGGATGCCATTGCCCAGAACAATCTTGGTATGATGTATCTGGCGGGCAGGGGTGTTGAGCAGAACGATTCTGAAGCTGTCATGTGGTATATTCAGGCGGCTGAGCAGGGACACGCAGATGCTCAGACGACCATGGGCATGATGTATAAGGAAGGTAAATGTGTTCCGCAGGACAATGTTGAAGCGGCTAAATGGTTTCTAAAGGCCGCCGAACAGGAAGACGCAAAAGCTCAACTAAACATGGCGATGATGTACCAGGAAGGCAGAGGCGTTGCGCAAANNCAGCAGGAAGACGAAAAAGCCCAGTTCAATATTGGTATGATATATAAATCAGGTTTTGGCGTCGAACAGAGCGATGCTGAAGCCGCCAAATGGTTTCAGAAGGCCGCCGAACAGGAAAACGAAAATGCCCAGTTTTATCTCGGCTGGATGTACGATGAAGGCGAAGGTGTTCCACAAAACCCGGCTGAAGCTGTAAAGTGGTATCAAAAAGCCGCCCAGCAGGGCAATGCGAATGCCCAGTTTAACTTGGGGTTGAAATATTTCTACGGCGAAGGCATTGCACAGGATTCTAATGAAGCGGTGAAATTGTATCGTATGGCGGCCGAGCAGGGAAACATTGAGGCCCAGATTTGGTTGGGAGATATATATCAGGATGGTATATTTATTGCGCTGGATAATGCCGAAGCTCAAAAATGGTATGAAAAAGCGGCCAAGCAGGGAGATGAAAGAGCTCAGTCAAAGCTGGATGAGATGAGAAAGAAAGCAAAAAAATAAATTCAAGGGCGATACCTTACATGTATGAGAATAAGATTGCCTTGACATCCCAGGTTACGTTTTCTATATTTACACATATAATTTTGAACAAGATCGTATTTTGATTGTGGCGTGGATATCACACAACTTTAACAGGCTTTAATTTAAAGGAGATTAATATGCTGAAACTATTAGGCGTAATAATCAATTTGGGCGTTGCAATCTATCTGGGATTTCATCTCTCAAAATGCATGGGGCCGGAAGAAATAGCAAACCTGAATGCTACGCAAAATCCTTTGATTCTTTCCTTTGTGGCTGTTGTAGCCTTATTTATTGCTTTAAATAATTAATTGGAGTTTTCGGTAATGAAAAGAAATGATATGAAATTTTTTTAAAAAAAGTTTTACGCATGATTCATATTTTTGAAAGTTATAATTAACGCAGTTATTTTTTAACATCAGGAAGATTCAGAGAAGGAGAACAAAAATGTCGAAAACAAAAATAATAAGATATGCTCTCACAGGATTTCTACTTTTATCCTTTATGACGTTTGTAAACGCACAGGAAACGCCGGAGACGCAGAGCCCGCAGGAGACTCGGGAAATACAAGATACACCGGAGACACAGAGCACACAGGAAACCCAGGAAATACAAGGCACATCAGAAAAGCAGGATACGAAGGACATCAAAGAAATACAGGAAACAAATAGAGAACTGATAAAAAACGGCATAAAGGAATACACAGCAGTTAAAGGAGATACGCTTTGGAGTATTGCGAAAAAAGAATTAAATGATCCCTTTATGTGGTCTGCGATCTGGAAAGAAAATCCGGACATAGACAATCCGCGCTGGATTTATCCCGGACAGATTATCAGAATTCCTCTTTACCTTGTTCAAGAGATTGAAACAAAAGAAACCTTGCCGATACCAGTGGCTCAAACTCAGGAACCTTCCGAAGAAGAAGCCATAGAAGAAATACCCGAGATCAAAGAGTATCCTCTTGTTAATGAACATCTCATCATCGCAAGCGGCTATATCGCGGAGGCGGCGCCTGTCGTTGGGACGGTATGCGGCTGTCCTCCGGAACAAATTTTTTCTGTCGAGACGCCGCGTGTAGGACAAGTCGAAGATTCACCTTACGGGCATACCTTATTTGGCGATAAAGATATAATATATATTAAGGTTGACCGCCCCGTCAAAGTCGGTGACAAGTTTTATGTAGTAAAGGTATCCGACCCGATAAGCCACCCGATAACAGGGGCAAAAATCGGTCATGTGATTACTATTAGCGGAATAGTGGAAATAGTGGAGATTAGAAGCGGCGATACCATGGCTAGAATCACAAAATGTTTCGGGGAGATTTCTCAAGGGGATATTCTCGACAGTTATTATGATATAAAAATCCCAATGACCACAGGAAGCTTTCGCAGTCCGGATATCAATGGCATGATCTTAGCCGCCGCCGCTCCATCGATTGCTCAATCCACTTTGGACATCGTTTATATTGATAAGGGATGCAAAGATGGCATCGAGATAGGAGATATGTTCAGAACGATGGCAGTCGGTCATCACGTTGTGCCCAATGGGATGATACAGGTCATAAGCTGTAAAGATCATACTGCGACGGCAATCATCCAGAGAAACTCTTCGCCCGTTGTTGCAGGCAATATTTTCACAAAAATAGAAAACAATCATAAAGCAAACGCTGCGATTAAATAAAACAGCGGAGCGTTGATCAAGGATTTGGCAGGGCTTAAAAATTGATAAGATGGAAAAATTGCGAAGGGATAGCTTTGGAGTTACATAAGACAACCTTATCCGGATGCAGTCAAGGCAGCTCTTGATAAAAAGGCATATAAAGAAATAATACTTTGGTGATGCGTATAGTATTAATCTTATAAAGTATGTTCCGATGAAGCGGAACAGCATAAATCAATATATCATGAAGTTGTGTCAGGGGGCTGTCATGAAATCCAGGAGAAAAAATTCCCAGCTCTTTTTGTCTCTTGTTGTGCTTTGTCTTTTTGTCGGTTGCCAGTCACTGGCGCAATATTACATGCCGAATGGCGCTGAAGGGGTTGCCCGCTATTACGCAAAACGTTATCATGGCAAAAAAACCACGTCCGGTGAAATCTATGATTCGAAAAAAATGACCGCCGCTCATCCCACGCTGCCTTTAGGCACGCGGGTAAAAGTTGTAAATCTGGATAACAATAAATCAGTCATCGTTAAAATTAATGATCGTTGCCTCGAACATGAGGATGTATTTATTGATCTGTCACATCAGGCGGCTCGCAAAATCGGTATGATCAAAAAAGGTAAAGCAAACGTGCGGATTTCAGTTGTTAATTAATAAAATCAGTTATACGCGTCGTTCTCGTCACAAAAACAAACCATTAACTTTTTCTTAAGAGCTTAATAAGGGAGATCATGGTGATGAATTTGAACAACCCTGAAGCAACCGTGCAGGCCTTGACCATTTTGAGAAGCGGAAACACGTTCCAGTGGCATGTCATTCCTCTGCTTGTGATTGTTTTATACATCTATGCCAATGAGTATGAAAAGGGCAACTATCGCGCTATTGCCGGAGGACTGGCGCTTTACATGGTTCACTGGCTGGTGGAAATCATCAATGCGCTGATCCAGCATTTTTCCGGCCACGCCTTGTGGACGGTTCCGGCCGGGACAGCGTTTGAAATCATGGTGGGCGTAGGAATTGAAATCAGTCTGATGTTTTCTATCGCGGGAATTGTGGTGTGCAAGCTGATGCCCAAAGACCCGGGGCTGAAAATAATGGGCATTAATAATCGTTTAATCTTTTCAGTCGCCAACGCCGCTTTTGCCTCCATCCTGGAAATATTTCTAGTAAAGACGCCGGCTTTTGTCTGGGTTTATGGATGGTGGGGTGCTTTCCCGGTTTTTGTAACGGTTTACATTCCCTTTTTTGCGGCTGCCTGTTACGTGCATGACTGGGAACCCAAAGCTCAGAAAATTTTCATCGGTTCGCTTTTCGCCATCAATGCCGTCGCACTAATCGTGTTTGCCGGAATCCTTAAGTGGATATGAACATTTTCTGTTTGTAAACAGAAAAATTCTTTTTCATGAAGGCGTTATAAACATAAATGTCAAACAGCCTGAAAAAAAATCATAGCAAACAAAAGATTGTCATTTACATTGTTTTAGCATTGCTCACTTTTGCTGTTTACTGGCAGGTGGATCAGTTCGGCTTTACCACTCTGGATGATGACATCTATGTCACGGAGAACGGTCATGTCCAATCCGGAATCTCATCGGACGGAGTTCATTGGGCGTTTAGCACGACCTACGCCGAATTCTGGCACCCTCTGACGTGGCTATCCCTGATGTTTAATTATCAACTTCATGGCTTGAATGCCGGCGGCTATCATCTGACGAATATTGTTCTGCACATCCTGAGTACTTTGTTGCTTTTCTCGCTTTTTCACCGCATGACCGGAGCCGTCTGGAAAAGCATTTTCATCGCCACTTTTTTCGCCCTTCATCCCCTGAGAGTCGAATCGGTTGCCTGGATCGCTGAACGAAAAGACGCTTTAAGTATGTTTTTTGGATTAGCCGCTATTTACGCTTATGTCCGGTATGCTGAGAGTTGCAGGTTTTTCCGGTATTTTATTTGTTTTATATTATTTGCTTTTGCTCTTATGTCCAAACCAACAATGGTTACGCTTCCCTTTGTCCTGATGCTTCTGGATTACTGGCCGCTTCAACGCTGGCAGAAAGCGATGAATGAGCAGGGTAAGACCTTGAAGTCAGCGGCAAGTCTTGTTTGGGAAAAAATTCCTTTGATTTTTCTGACAATTGTTTTCAGTATTTTGACCTTCTGGGCTCATAATAAAGGCGGCATGATTGCTTCCCTGGAACATCTGCCATTTTTGGTGCGCGTTCAGAATATGGTTGTTTCTTATGTCTCTTATTTAGGAAAAATTTTCTACCCGGTTGACCTGGCTTTTTTTTATCCCTATCCCTATGCCTTTCCGTTATGGAAAATTCTGACTTCCTGTTTCATCCTGGCTGTAATCACGTCTACGGTTATTTATACTTTTAAGAAGTATCCGTTTTTATTCGTCGGTTGGTTTTGGTATTTGGGAACGCTCGTTCCCGTCATCGGATTGGTGAAGTCTGCCAACTACGCAATGGCCGACCGATGTACATATCTGCCTTCTATCGGCATTGCCATGATACTGGCCTGGGGCATTCCACTTTTATTCCCTCGTGTGGAGATACGCAAAAAGATTTTATTTCCGGCGGCTACAGCCTTCCTGGCTATCCTGTCCGTTTTAACATGGCATCAATGCGGTTATTGGAAAAACAGCGTTGTTCTCTGCAGGCACGCTTTGCAGGTCACAAAGAATAATTATATGGTGCATAATTTTCTGGGACTAAATTACCAGGAGCGCGGCCAGAATCAACGCGCCATTCTCGACTTTAACAAGGCCATATATTTCAAGCCGAATTATGCCGATGCCTACAGTAATCGAGGGAATGCTTATAGCGGACTCGGCCAATATCAGCAAGCCATGGATGATTTTAACAAGGCCATCCGCCTGAACCCTAACTCGGCCAAAGCCTATTACAACAGGGGAGCGTTTGCTTTTAACAAACTCGGTGAATATCAGCGAGCCATTGAGGACTTTAACGAGGCCATCCGCCTGAAACCTGATTTACTCTCTGCCTACGAGGGCCAGGGGGCTGCTTATAGCAAAATTGGTCAATATCAACGAGCCATAAACTACTTGAACCAAGCTATTCGTCTGAAGCCCAATAAGGCCTTCGCTTACGGCTTGAGGGGGGCCGCTTATTTAAAGCAGGGCAATAAGGAACAAAGTTGCCGAGATGTGCGGAAGGCATGTACATTAGGAGACTGTAAATGGTTGGAATGGGCTCAAGGCTATGGATACTGTCTTTAACCGGAATGCTTGAATTAAGATAGTTCAGACTTATAATCAATGTCGTTATGCGGTCCGATGCCCGTTCTGGAATCCATCTCTTCCGCAGGATACGGTTTTAAAATAGATTTCAGAGCAGCAACATCAGCCGCATTGCTTTCCAGCCAGATTTTTTCCCGTTCCGGAGATAAGATAACCGGCATGCGGTCATGAACCGGCGCAATCAGTTCGTTGGCGTCGGTGGTAATAATCGTGCAGGTATTGATTTCCTTTTTGTCCGGCGACAGCCATGTTTCATAAAGTCCGGCAAAGCCGAAAGGCTGGCCTGACTTCAGATAATAATACAACGGCATTTTTTTAGGGCCTTCCTTTTTCCATTCGTAAAAACCATCGGCAACAATCAGACAGCGTCTTTTTTTGAAGGCATCACGAAAGCTCGGTTTTTGATCCACTGTTTCGGCGCGGGCGTTGAACATTTTTGCGGCAATCGACGGGTCTTTCGACCAAGAGGGAATCATTCCCCAGCGAAAGCACACCAATAGATTTTTTCCCTCATGATTGATGATCGCGGGTATGAGCTGGCCGGGCGCGATGTTCCAACCGGGCTGGTATTGGCAGAACACCTCCTGAATATTGAAGTTCTTCCGGATGTTTTTCAGATCGGTGACGAGCACGAATCTTCCGCACATCGTTTCATCCTCTGTCTGATTTTGTCCGTCGCCGGATTTTGCCTTTCGCGCGTCGCCCGCCGGTTCAGGGAAAATTTGTTTTATTCCAGATCATTTTTGCCTGATATCACGTGACCCGCTTTACCCGCAGCATGTTGGTTGTTCCCGATACCCCGACAGGATGGCCGACAGTAATAACGATCAAGTCTCCGGCGGAAACGTCGCCTGCATCACGGGCGCAGCGGGTTGCATTCTCAATCATGTCGTCCGTGTCCAGGGGATCATGAATCAGGCGGGGCTGACAGCCCCAGCAAAGCGCCAATCGTCTCAAGGTTTTAATATTCGGCGAGAGAGCGATAATCGGCTGTCTAGGCCGGAAGCGGGAGATATGGCGCGCCGTGCGGCCGGTCTGTGTGTGCGCGACAATCGCCCGGGCATCCAGATGATCGGCAAGAATACAGGAGGCATGGGCGACCGATTCGGAAACATCCTTTCGCGGAATCAATCGGAGAAACTGCTCAAAAGGGAAACCTGCTTCCGCCGCGACGGCCAGATGATGCATATACATGACCGCCTCAACGGGGTAGGCGCCGGAGGCGGTTTCTTCGGAAAGCATAACGGCATCGGTTCCGTCCAGCACCGCGTTGGCCACATCGGCGGCCTCAGCGCGCGTCGGCCGCGGCGAGTTGACCATGGAACGCAGCATCTGGGTTGCCGTAATGACCGGCTTACCGTACAAGTTGGCCTGATGAATGAGTTTCTTCTGAATCAGAGGCACCTTTTCCAGCGGGATTTCCACACCGAGATCCCCCCGGGCGACCATGATGCCATCCGAAATTTCCATAATCGCATCGATATGATCCAGCGCTTCATGTTTTTCAATTTTGGCGATCACAGGTGTGTCTTTGCCACGCCCGGCAATAATATCCTTCACCGCCCCGATATCTTCCGCCGTTTTAACAAAGGACAAAGCGACATAATCGACATCATGTTCCAGCCCGAAAAGGAGGTCCTTCCGGTCTTTTTCCGTCATGGACGGCGTGGAAATTGTTCCCGTCGGCAAATTGATGCCTTTATGAGAAGTGAGGAGACCTCCGGTGACGACCTTGCAGATGATATCGGAATGGTTGGTTTCGACAACCAGCAACTCCATCAGTCCGTCGGCCAGAAGCAACCGGTCATCGGCATTAACTTCGCGGGGAAGAGCCTTATACGTCAGGGAAACCGCCTCGACGCTTCCCTCGATCTCACGGCTCGTCAGGATGAATTGACGTCCCGGTTCCAGAAGAATGCCGGGATCGGGAATACTGCCGATTCTGATTTTCGGCCCGGCCAGATCAAGAAGAATGGCCACCGGTTTGTTGAGCTTGGCGGATAACTTTCTCAACAAAACAATCTTCTCCCCATGATCCCTGTGCGATCCATGAGAAAAATTGAGCCTGGCCACATTCATTCCGTTTTGAATCATCGCCTCCAGTATTTCCGGTTTCTCGGAGGCCGGCCCTATGGTACAGACAATCTTGGTTTTTTTCATAATCCCTCTTTTTTTATGATTATAGCAGATTTCCCGGCAAACCGCTGAAGAATTTAATAAGACTCGCTAAGAACGAGAGAAGCGAAGTTCGAAGCGTAAGTCGAATTATCCTGCCACCTTCAGGTGGCAGGGACGAGCTTCATTTCATTCGCTCTCAGAGAGTGTCATTAATTTATCTTGACAATAGGACTTTCGTCCTATATAGTGTTTTTCATGAAAAAAAGAATGGACATCCATGCGGTGGAACAAAAATTTGCCTCGTTCTTTAAGAAACAGAGACGAATGCCCACGTATTCGGAAATGCTTCCTCTTTTGGGCGTCAAGGCAAAAAGCGCCGCCGAATACTGGACCAAGAAACTGCTGGCCAAAGGCGTTCTGGAAAAAGANNGCCGGATTTCCATCTCCGGCGGAAGAAGAACTGCGCGACACGATTTCTTTCGACGAATATCTGGTCAACAACAGGGCGTCAGCTTTTGTTCTCTCCGTTACCGGCGATTCCATGATCGGCGAAGGAATCAAAGAAAAAGACCTGGTCATTGTGGAACGCGGCCGTGAACCGAAAAACGGCGACATCATTCTGGCGGAAGTGGACGGTCGCTGGACTATGAAGTATTTTCACAAAAAAGGGAAAAAGATAACGCTGGAGGCAGCCAATCCAAAGTATCCGCCGATTATGCCGCAGGAAGAACTCCGCATCGCCGGTGTGATTACGGCAGTGGTGAGAAAATATCATAAATGATGTATTTCGTTATGGGCTCATAATAGTTGACGTAATTATATCGATTATGATATCGTAATACCATTAATATATCGATGGAGGTATTGTTGTATGCAGTCAGTAACTGTGTCACCAAAATATCAGGTTGTTATCCCGAAAAATGTGAGAAAATCTTTAAAGCTTCAGCCGGGTCAAAAAATACAGGTGATAGAATACGCCGGCAGGATTGAACTTATTCCTGAACGCGACATTAAAGAACTACGTGGATTTCTTAAGGGCATCAATACCGAATTCAAACGGGAGAAAGACAGAGTATGAATATCGTAGATTCGTCCGGCTGGCTTGCTTATTTTGCTGATGAACCGAATGCAAAACATTTTCTGGCTCCATTGAACAATCCAGGGTCACTTGTGGTTCCTTCAGTAACCCTATACGAAGTATTTAAGGTCATTTTGCGGGAATCCGGCGAGAATGAAGCGTTGCAGGCTGTTGTGGCCATGCAAAAGGGAAAGGTCGTGGATTTAGATCCGCTGTTGGCGCTTTCTGCCGCAAAAATGAGCCTTGAGCATCAACTTCCCATGGCAGACAGTATTATTCTTGCGACAGCTTATGAATTCAAAGCTACCATTTGGACACAGGACGCGGATTTTAAAAAAATAAGCAAAGTTAAATATTTTCCAAAGAAATCAAGGGTATGAACCCCAGGGCAAGCTCTGGACCCTAATTCCGCAGCAAGCTGAGGGGTATTATACCCTCCGCTACGCGGGATTGTTCCCAAATCCGATTAATCGGATTTGGATAGTTCGTCCAACAAATTTCAGCACGTTACGCTTCTGAAATTTGGGACTCACTACGACTTACAAATTTCAACGTGTGACCTTTAGGTTATACACTTCGTTTTTGAAATTTGAGTCTCACAATAACGGTACGGCAAACTCAATGTAGCCGATTACCCCGCAGGAAGAACTGCGCATCGCCGGCGTGATTACAGCAGTGGTGAGGAAGTATTACAAATGAGGTTTGGTAGTGATCACGGGTATAAAACTCAAAGTAAGATTGATAGGGAGGCATTGAAAATGATTCAGCCTGAAATTAATCACTCAACTTCTTTGCAAAGTAAAACGGACAAGGCAACATCTCCGGCAATAAGAATCGTTATGCCGATGCCAACAACTGACAACAAGCCGAAGCTCCTTACCCAACTTAGCCAGGCAATACGCTCCAGGCACTATAGCCGTAAAACCGAAGCAACCTATATTCACTGGATCAAACGATTTATCTTTTTTCATCATGTCCGCCACCCGCAAGAGATGGCCGAGCCGGAAATCAATGCTTTCTTAACCCATCTTGCCGTAAAAGAACATGTCAGCGCCTCAACACAGAATCAGGCACTATGTGCTATTGTTTTTCTCTACAAGCATGTTTTAAACCGCAAGATTGGCGATATCGGAGAAGTTATCCGTGCGAAACAATCAAGGTATATCCCTGTGGTCATGACGAAAGATGAAGTCAAAGCTGTTTTAAGTAATCTGACGGGCGATAAATGGATTATCGCCTACTTTATGTATGGCGCAGGCCTCAGATTGATGGAATGTCTGCGTTTGAGAGTTCAAGACCTGGATTTCAGCAAAAACCAACTAATCATTAGAAGTGGCAAAGGTGATAAAGATCGTGTCACGATGTTTCCCGAATCGGTCAAAAAATCACTGATTGAGCATTTAAGCAAAGTTAAGAAAATTCATGAATCCGATATCGCACAAGGATTTGGTCGCGTACTCATGCCTGATGCTTTAGCGCGAAAGTATCCAAATGCTTCTAAAGAATGGCGCTGGCAATGGATCTTCCCGCAGGAAAAGTTGTGGCAAAATAAAAAAACTGGCGAGCGCGGCAGACATCACATTGATGAATCCATTATTCAAAAATCAGTCAAAGATGCCGTGGCAAAAGCAGGACTTGTGAAAAGAGCAACCTGCCACACCTTTCGACATTCTTTTGCGACACATCTGTTAGAAGACGGTTATGATATAAGGACAGTGCAGGAACTACTTGGGCATAAAGACGTTAAGACCACCATGATTTATACTCATGTTCTCAATAAAGGACCATCCGCAGTGAGAAGCCCGGCGGATAATCTTTAAGAGTTTATTTGGGATATTATACCGATCCAGATAATATCCCAAGCACATTAACAGAAAACAGATTGATTATTGTTTAATATTAAGCTATTAAGCTCAAAATCACAGATTTTGCAGAGGGGTATTAGGCCGACAGAGCTGTCGGCGTTTACAACATTAGCACCGATCCATATAAACAATGTTCGCCCGCCGCCTACGGTGGCGGGCGAACGGAGCCGCGTCTGAAAGTCGCTTGCTCTCCCGCCTGCGGCGGTCGAACAAGCGACTTGAACAGATCCCGTTACACGGGACTGCTCAGCCGCGGCTCCGTTATGCATTCAATAATAGACCTCACAATTTTGAAAGAAGGAGATCATCAGTGAATATACTTCAACCACCTACGGATAGTCTCTACAAATTCATGGCCGTTTCTGGGCTCCTAATAATATGTTTCTCCGTGATATGGCCAGAATTGCGAATATATGAGCTTGAGCAGCAAAGCATACAATTGAAGGGAGAAGTTAATATCCTGAGGATAGAAACTAATAATCTTAATAAAGATGTGGAGAGACATAACAAAGACAAGAGCATAGAGACACTTATCGAAAAACAGCGTCTCCAAGAAATAAAGCTTGAACAGCTAAAGACAAAAGCAGAGTTGGGTCAGCTGGCGGTAACTAACACGCGAAGAATGAACCGTATACTCTATATAGGAGCTGCCCTTGGACTAACACTAAGCTTTTTTGGTTTCATTCTTTGGTATTGGAGGGTTCAGATATGGCAAGACAAAGCAATCAGAAAAGAAGCCACACCCCAAGCCAATAACCTACAGCGAAAAAAGCCATACAAAGAAAGCAATAGCGAAAATAAATAGGAATGGTGCCACAAGAACGCATAACCCGTCGCTAAAGCCGATCGCAGCCCGCTGGGCTGCTCCGGCTTAGCTTTTCGTTATAATAGATTTAAAGTCAGGACATATGAATAAAAAATATTATTCATTCAATAACAAAGATTTTTATTTATTGCTGCTTGCTTTAGTTCTTGGTTTGTCTTTTTACACTTATGATCAAGAACTAAACTGGAGTTATACAAAAGAAAGAATACTTTTTGCTGATTTTTTTCATTCGCCAATCGCAAAGTATTCCATACCGTTTGAAGGTTTTGCAAATCTCGAATGCAATATATACATGAATATCCTCCCCGGCCCTGATTTTAATTTTAAAAAATTTGATATCAAAGCATTTGAATACACAGTTCATACATCACTAAAAGATGATAAGAATAATGTACTTTACGAAACGTCGAGTCAATGCTGTGCAGATGACAATTATGGAACATTTAGATTTAATGATGAGGAAAAGAGGATCAGATTTGATTTAATTCGTGATTGGAAATTAAGAAAAAATAAAAATTACAAAGTTGAAATCCTGTTTCAATCGAAAGAGCCAATTTTTGAAAACAAATATGTAGAGGTGGTCGTTGATCGATATACGAACGCAGAGGGCGCTTTGGGTTTTCTTATTCTTAAATTTTCAGTCATAATTTTCTTAATATTGATAATTGTAACATTGGTTGATAGACAGTGTCGATTGTATATAGCCAGCAGAAAGAACGATACGCCTAAATTATTATAACAAAAGCAATACAGCCGATCGCTACGCTCCGGCTGATTTTTTCGTTCGCCCGCCGCCTACGGTGGCGG
>DJVN01000263.1:19708-20234 GCA_002441205.1 Syntrophaceae bacterium UBA6255
GGGACTGCTCAGCCGCGGCTCCGTTGGGCAAAAATATTTCATAAAGCGTCGAAAGTTTTTAATAAACGTCTATGAACTTATTAATAACATATGGCATTCCAGCTGTTAACTTCTTAATTCTCATTGGAGTTTCGTTGTTAATCTGCAAGCGGATTGATTCATACTTGTCTAGAAATCAAACAAAAGAAAAAGGAATAAAACAAAAAATAATTATACAAGATAAAAAGACCTCTTTTAGGAATATAATAAATTCTATATTTTTAGCGGGACTTGCTATGATGTTAGCTGCACCTTATTTTTATATATCGGACCTTGTATTTCGTCTCCTTTTTCCCTTGCCCGTAAAAGGTACAGTTACTCAATTATTTGCCATTTTATATATTAATATTTGGTTTTTAATTTATTTCGTTACACTTATATATGCTTGGAAATGGCTTAAAAGAAATCTTAATATATCTGATTGGCAAAGAAAAGATAATGATAAAATACATTAATAAGCCCAACAAAATCAATCCAGCCGATCGCT
>DJVN01000009.1:0-3386 GCA_002441205.1 Syntrophaceae bacterium UBA6255
AGGCGCTGGGCATCATTAATATTATCTTGTCCAGAGGTTATTCGCTCGGATTGAATTTCATGATTGATGAATGTCTCGCACAGCTCAAGGATGTTTTGAAGAAACCGGCGGATGACATAAAAAAAGAAATTATAGAGTTTTTTAAAGGACGCCTGCAGAATCAATTAATTGCCCAAGGCTATGCCTACGATACGGTTGATGCTGTTTTATCCTCGGACATTGATGAGCTTGTAGAGGTTATTGAAAGAATAAAAGCCTTGGAGGATTTTCGCAAAAATCCTGATTTCGAACCGATTTCCATCGCTTTTAAGCGCGTGGATAACATTCTGAAGGATTTTAAAGGTGGCCAGTTCGATGTAAATCTTCTGGTTAACGATGCGGAAATAAACCTTTTCTCTTATTTTGACAATATCAGACCTCGTGTGGAAAAAGGCATTGCAGAAAGGGATTTCAGTGCCTCTTTGAATAAACTGGCGGCTTTGCGTCCTCATGTTGATAATTTTTTCGATAATGTTATGGTCATGGACAAGGACGAAAAAGTGCGTTTTAACCGTTTGTCGCTACTGGCGGAAATATCCGCTTTATTCCATAAAATTGCCGATTTTTCCAGGATTGTTACAGCGGGTTGATTTTTACAATTAATTGCATAATCAGTCGGATTGACATTCATGTAAATCCTTGGTAAAGTATTCAAAATTCGTAAAATATTAAGGGATAAATTTACCTCATGGCGGGTCCTTCACACAAAGTAGCACCAACGGCACCAATGATGAACGGCACTTCCACTTCCAAAGTGCGCAAGGAACTATTGGATATAACCAACCGTATCCATGCCGCGCAAAATATCAAGCAAATTCTCGTTGATTTAAAAGGCGGAATTCTATCGCTTTTTAACGCCAATTCCCTGACTATTTATGTTGTGGACAAACTTCGCAACGAAATCTATTCCATGTTTCTGGCCGGTACCCAACTCAAAGAAATCAGATTACCCATAAACAATAAAAGCATCGCCGGATATGTCGCCAATACCGGTGCTGTTATTAATATTGAAAATGCCTATAGCCAAAAGGAACTCAAAAGCATCGAAGCGGAGCTGACCTTTGATGACAGCTGGGATAAAAAAACAGGATTTAAAACAAGACAGGTTCTCGCAACCCCCATCTATCATAACAATCAGCTGATGGGCGTTATCCAGATTATTAATAAAAAAGTGGGGGATGGAAAATTCTCTGAAGATGAAATAGCCCTCGCACTGGAAATTGCCGAAGTTCTGGGCGTAGCCTTTTACAATCAGCAGCGTTTTGTTCGTCATCGAAAAACCCGGTTTGATTATCTATTGAGCCATGATTTGATCAAGGAAGAAGAACTGGAAAGCGCCTGGAAAGAATCGCGCGAGAAGAAAATATCCATGGAAAATTACCTCATGCAAAAGCACAAAATATCCAAAGCCGATATTGGCCATGCTTTCGAGGAATTTTATAATTGCCGATTTATTCAGTATAACGACAAAACGCCTATCCCGGGTAATTTGATTAAAGATTTAAAGAAAAATTTTCTGCGTCGCGAACTCTGGGTGCCTCTGGAAATGATCGGAGACAGAATACATGTCTTAATCGATGATCCTAATAATATCATTAAAAGAGATACGATCGAAAGTCTGCTGAAAACAAAAAAGATAAAATATGATGTCGCTATGGAAGAAGACATTATAAAGTATATTAATCTTTTTTATAATCTTCCGGATGAAGAACATTCTTTTACGGAAATACTGGGACGAATGGAAGGTGATGATGGTGGGCCGTCTGATGATGAAGATTTCGGTGAAATGGTTTCTGAAACAGACAGTGTCATCATGCAACTCGTTAATAAAATTGTCAATGACGCATATACTAGACGCGCCTCTGATATACACATAGAACCGAATGTCGGCAGAAAGAATGTTGAAATAAGATTCCGTGTGGACGGAGATTGCTCTCTTTATCAGACCGTTCCTTTCAGTTACCGCGCAGCTATAATCTCGCGTATAAAAATCATGTCGAATCTTGATATCACCGTAAAAAGACTGCCTCAGGACGGCAAGATTAAATTCCGCCGCAACACGGGTGATGAAATTGAATTACGTGTGGCCACAATCCCCACACAGGGCGGCGTTGAAGATGTTGTCATGAGAATTCTCGCCAAAGGCGAGACAATGCCGATAGAAGACATGGCTCTGCTTCCCCGCAATTACAAAGAGCTGGTCAGTGTCATTGCCAAACCATACGGCATGATTTTATGCGTTGGTCCAACGGGCTCCGGCAAAACAACAACTTTGCACGCGGCCCTGCACCACATCAATCGTCCGGATAGAAAAATATGGACGGCGGAAGATCCGGTGGAAATTACTCAGTACGGTTTGCGTCAGGTACAGGTGCAGCCCAAGATTGGTTTTGATTTCGCCGCGGCGATGCGATCGTTTCTGCGCGCTGATCCTGACGTAATCATGGTCGGTGAAATGCGCGATTTTGAAACAGCCAAAACAGGCGTCGAGGCGTCTCTTACCGGTCACTTGGTTTTTAGCACTCTGCATACAAACAGCGCTCCGGAAACCATCGTTCGTCTGCTGGATATGGGTATTGACCCCCTGAATTTCGCCGATGCCTTACTGGCTATTCTCGCTCAGCGTCTTGTTCGCACGCTCTGTAAATCATGCAAGGAAGTATATCATCCTACTAAAGAAGAATATGATGAACTCGCCACAAGTTATGGCCTTGAAGAATTCAATAAATTGAACATTCCTTATAATGATGATTTCAAATTATACAGACCGAAGGGGTGTGGTAATTGCGACGGAACAGGTTACAAGGGCAGATTGGGCATTCACGAACTCCTGGTCGGCACCGATGATATCAAAAGAATGGTGCAAAAGCATGAAACCGTGGAAGTTATGCGGGACCAAGCTATCAGGGAAGGCATGACGACACTTTTACAAGATGGAATTCAAAAAGTTATCAAAGGTCTTACTGATTTCAAGCAGGTCCGACGCGTTTGCATTAAATAATCTTACCAGATGTACTTACACTTTTTTTTCAACGTTACATTAAACATTTTTTAATATTTTATTCAAAAACAAACAAATCGTTCATTCTTTTGTACAAGCCTTCGATATAAAAAATATACCAATATCATTATTATTATCAGCTATTTACAATTTTTTATCCAAATTCATGATCTTTTGGCACGCTCTTTTCATTATATAAAGGTAAATCAACAAACAATTACCCTAAGGAGGTAACAGATCATGAAAAAGACATTAGCAACAACAATCGTAGCGGCAGCGGTGATTCTTTTAACGGCAACTTTCAGCTTTGCTGAATATGCAGCAGCGGGAGCAGCCAATTTCCCCT
>DJVN01000009.1:3453-9798 GCA_002441205.1 Syntrophaceae bacterium UBA6255
AACGGTAAAAACCCTCGTCAGCTAGTTACGGGAACAAAAATACTGCCCGGGACGGAGGATCGAATAATGATAGCTATACATAAAATGCACCACACACAACTGAACAATGTCAAGCAGGTCGTAATGCTTTCCGCCTGGGGTTTCACGATGGTAATTGTTTCGTTCCTATTCCTTTATATCGGTCATTTGCTGGATGGTGTTCTGGGAACATCGCCCAATTTTATGCTGGGCTTCTTCATTCTCGGCCTGTTTCTCTGCATCATGAGGCTTTATCAGGAAGCCTGCACAAAAAAAGATGGCATGTAGAAACAAAAAAGTTTACATGATCTGCATTACAGAAATCCCCCCTTAACGCAAGCTGTTGTGTTCAGGGGGGATTTTTATGAGGACATTACCAATAGAGATAAATAATTTACATTTTAATTGAAGCCTATGTATTCCGACCAGGTATAATAAATCATAAACCAAAGTATCTTACTATACTCTCTCCTTATTTTTCTCCAATCGGAAGAAGATAATTCCCAAAATTTAAACGGAATATTTTCATATCGTGTTGCAACAAAATAAAAATTATGGTGCTCAGATTTAAATACTTTGCCTACAATGATTTTAATTCGGCGCATATGGTGAGGAGAGCTGACAAAGATTGCCGATTTCAGCCCGTAATCGGACAGTACTTTTTGGGCTTCAATGATTTCTATATGCGTATCTTCATAAAAAATTGGGTAAGATACAGATTTTCGATTACCAGATTCATGATTTTTTAAATAGGGCAATAAATATTGCTCTGCACCATTAAGTTTATAAGTCTTATGGTAAGCAGGAATAATCAAATAATCAGCCATGCCTTTATTAATTAATTCATTGGCCTCTTTCTTACGCGCTTTAAAATCCGGCCCCAATAAAATGATTATCGCATCCGATTTTTCATAACTGGTGGAATAAAGCAAATATTTCGGTGACAATAAAACAATACATACTATTGTCATCAGACAGAGAATGATAATTACCGGCCATTTATAGCGTTTCATCAAAATCATAGCCTTAATAACAATATACCTATCACAGAATGAATATAATCAAAACTTCCTGCTTTGTTTTTTTATGATGTGAAATGAAATTTTTCATAGGTTGTTTTGATCATCAGATATCGCCAAAATAATCGGCCGAAAAAATGTAAATCTCAGTTGCATCATCCATCCAGGCATCCGGTTGCAATCCGGCTTTATGACAAGTTTGTTTCAAAAAGGTTTGTCTGTCCCACCCATATTCAGTCGCCACCTGCGGTAATAGTAACCCTGATCTATTTCCACGAATCATATATATACCATGCTTTCCCACCTCAATTTCGTTCACATCTTTGATGCGCTTCAAGGGACTTAAAACTGATATTTCAAAAGTTAATTGTTCCAGTTCTTGCGGCTTTAACGACGGGAACCTTGGATCATGAAACGCCGCCGCTATGGCCATTTCCTGAACAGTTTCGCCGAGCGGCTTATACGCCTTGATGTAACCGATACAACCGCGTAAGTTGCCATTTTTCTTCAACGTTACAAAGGCTCCCCTTTTTTGCCTGAGTATCTCGGAATCAATATTTAATTCAGGTTGCTCCTGATGATTCATTTCAGCCTCAATTGCGTTTTTCGCTATATCCAACAACGCGGCTTTCTCTTGATCTGTTAATTCCATTTTTATATTCCTCTTTTACATCATGTTAAAGAAAAAACAGTTTATACAATGTTCTTTTTACCGACGATCAAAGATATACAATACCGTCCGGCGTTATCGTGATTTACAGTAGACCGCAGACGCATATCCTACGACTGAATTTTTATCGCCGGTGACGTCTCCGGAATTGGCATATTTCAGAAAATAAGCCTTGTCAGCTTTCATCAAACGAGCCGTCAAGAGAACAACGGCCATCGGCCCTCCTCCGCAGGCCTCGACTTCTCCATTCTCCAGACTCTGCAAAAGACCTTCCGCATCGCCTTCTTTTAAATATTTTAGGGCTATGGAATCCATTTTTTTAGCCACATTATAGTTGTAAAAATGTGATAAATCAGAACTTCCTACGATGAGTATTTTTTTGCCTTGTGAAGATTTGTATATAGCCTCGGCTAGTTCTCTACAGGTGATTGCATCCTGATCTCCCATAACCAACGGTAAGAATAAAAAATCGCCAAGGGCAACCTGCAAAAAAGGCAATTGAATTTCAACCGAGTGCTCCTGGAGATGGGCGCCGGGAAAGTCCGCAACGATGGGGCTGATTTTTTTAACTTTTTCCGCAAGATCTTCATCTATGGAAACCATGCCCAAAGGTGTCTCGTAACCACCGCGGCTGAAAACAGACACGCCATGAAAAGCTACTCTGTGACTTGGCCCGACAACAATTACCCCATCGTATTTTTTACCGCGGATAAGATTATAGGCGTTTGCCGCTACCTGCCCGGAATACATATAACCCGCATGGGGAGAAATCAATCCCACAACTTCTCCCTCCAACTCTGGTATTGATACCGAAGTAAAATACGTCTCAATATCTCTTTTCAGCGTTGAAGGATTTCCCGGATACCAGGAACCGGCAATAACCGATTTTTTAATAGTGCCCATTTTTTCACCTGAATCGCCAGACCGTTCCCTGAGGTGTATCCAAAATATCAACACCAAATTCGGATAACCTTGCCCTGTAGGAATCTGCTTCCTCCCAATTACGGGCTTTTCTGGCCTCTTCTCTTTTATCAATCAAATCGTTTATTTCTTTTTGAGCAACCTGCTTATTAAAATCAATAATGCCCAAAACTTCATTAACATGCTTCAATGCAGAAATAATTTTGCCGGCATTGTCTTTATTAATTTCACCTCTGGTTAAAGGAGCGTTAACTTTACCAACAAAATTAAATAAAGCGGCCAATGCCCCTGCAACATTTAAATCATCATCCAACGCATTGATGAAACCGTGTTTAAGATCATAAATCAATTGATCAGTCTCGGCAAAATCGCTTTTGAGGCTGTTTTCGACTGCATAAAGTCTGTTCACAAAAGTACTTAATTTTCTAATTGTATTCTTAGCCGCCTGCAACGCTTCCGCTGAATAATTAACCGGTTTACGATAATGTACTCCCATGAGAAAGAATCGCACATCTTTCCCCGTATATCCTCTTTGCCTCAATTCGGACAACGACACTGCGTTACCCAGAGAACGCGACATTTTCCGGCCATCAACCATGACCAATTCGGCATTCATCCAAAAATTCGGTCCGTTATGTCCGGAAAACGCTTTATGGATGGCCAAAACATTTTCGCAATGGGGAAATGTTTCATCGGCGCCACTGACATGAATGTCATACGTCGCGCCCAGATATTGATTGGAAATCGCCGCGCACTCCAAATGCCAACTGGGCCTCACATTGCCCCATGCCGTCTTATAATAAATACCTCTTTTTAATTCAGACAGGCTCGATCTTTTCAGCAGAGCAAAATCCGAAGGGCTGTCTTTCTCATAATCATCAAGATCAACGGATTTCCCCTGCCTGTTTTTCCCCAAATCTATATTCGAAAGAACACCATAATCCGATAACTTGGCAATATTGTAATAAACCGAGTGCAGTTTCTCATAAGCGTATTCTTTATCGACCAATTTCTCGACAATTTTTAACATCGTATCCACTCTTTCCGAGGCTTTTACATAAATATTATCTTGATGAATATCAAGAAATTGCACATCGTCCATAAAAAGCTGCAAATATCTTTGCGAATAATCGGCAAGTTCCACGCCCTCCTTTTCAGAGCTTTTTATGGATTTATCGCCGAAATCAACAATATCCAAGACGTGTTTTACCTTGTATCCTTTATACATTAAATAGCGGGTGATCAGATCAGAAACAACGAGGCGCCGGTAATTCCCTAAATGCGGGGTATTATGAATTGTCGGTCCGCAAGTACGTAAAGTGACTTCTTCATTTTTAATGGGATTAAAAAGAGTTTTCTTGCGTGTAAAAGCGTTATAAAAATTCATTGTTGAAATTTCTTTTTTAAAAGCAAACAATTCCGTGCTTAAGTATCGCTCTCCACCATCCGGTAAAATAACAACAATCAGGCCATTTTCCATTTGCCGGGCTTTCTGTAAAGCAACAAACATGGCCGCTCCGGAACTCATGCCTGCAAATATGCCTTCTTCGCGGGCTAATCTGCGGGACATTTCAAAGGCATCTTCATCCTGAATGTTTATTTTTTCATCCAGCATGCTCTTGTTAAATATTCCCGGGCGGTAAGACTCCCGCATATTTTTTAATCCTTGTATCTTATGCTGAAGATACGGCTCAACTCCGACAATTTTAATCTGCGAATTCAGTTCCTTAAGTCTCTTGGAAATTCCCATAGCCGTGCCGCTGGTGCCGATACTGGCGACCACCATGGTTACGTTGCCTTCGGTTTGTTCCCATATTTCCTGCGCAGTACCGTAATAATGAGCGGAAACATTATCTTCGTTATTAAATTGATCGGTTCCGAAATATTTATCCGGATTCTCGCGCAACATCCTGTAGGCCACTTCAATGGAGCCATCGGTTCCCTGATTGGCCGGGGTAAAATATAATTCCGCACCCATAGCCCGTAAAATTTTTTTTCTTTCTTCACTGGCTGATTCCGGCATAATCAGGCAAAGCTTATAACCCTTCACAGCGGCGATCATCGCCAAACCTATTCCGGTATTCCCGCTGGTCGCTTCCAAGATAATTTTATCAGGGGTTAAAGCTCCCTTCTTCTCCGCGTTTTCAATCATATATAAGGCAGAGCGATCCTTGATGGAGCCTCCAGGATTGACACTTTCCATTTTGGCCAGGATTTTTACTTTGCTATTGTCATGAAGCCTGGTAATTTCCACCAGGGGAGTATGACCGATAAGGTCAAGTATGTTTTTATAAAATTTGCTCGTCATTTCAAATGACCTCTAAAACAAAAAAACCCTTTATGGGCACAGGGAATTTGATTCTTCCGGAATATTATCTGAAGTATTTTAATCAACTATCCATTTTCAGTACAGGAATTTTTATAAATTGAACGCCTTCTTCCTTTAAATTTTCTTCTTCCTGACGCGTTGTTGTTCCTTTAATGTTTCTTTTTTCTTCATCCCCATAATGTATTTTTAAGGCAATTTCCGCAAATTTATCGCCAACATCCTCAAAATTTTTATCAATATACTGATGAAGAGTCTTCAGAGCGGATGCCGGAGAAACTTCTTTGTTCTGATATTTTTTTTCAACACGTGAATCCTTTCCCATAATGGTAAGGGAAGAAGGTATAATGTCAATATGGGTACTGTTGCAAACCGGACAGGAAACTAATTGTTGAGAATTTTGCAAAATCCATGTTTCGCGGTCTTTGAACCAGCCCTCAAACGAATGTCCTTTTTCACATTTCAGATCATAAATAATCACGACGGAAATCCTTTTCTCAACATATTTTAATTATTTATAACATGACCTTGAACAAAATACAATTATATAAAAGTGGAAAATGTTCAAAATATTTCAGATGAATTTATTTTTTTAATCACGGGTATGAACCCCAAGGAAATCCCGATTACTATCGGGACTGAACCCTGATTCCGCCCCAAGGGGCGGGGTATTATATCCATGCTTCCGCAGGATAGTTCGATCTACAAGTTTCAGCGCACTACGCTTCTGAAATCTGGGACTCACAATAAATTAGTTTGAAAACGGCTTGAATAAAACAGTGGACAATTGGAAATAAATTTTATATCGTCCGTCCCGTGTCGGGATGTGGCCCAGTTTGGTAGGGCACTGCGTTCGGGACGCAGGAGTCGCGCGTTCAAATCGCGCCATCCCGACCATTTTAATGACACTCGCTGAGAACAAATGAAATGCAGTTCGAAGCGCAAGTGGTAGTGAGGCAAGCTGAAGACGAGTGTAACGATGTCTGAAGCGTAAGCCGAACTATCCAGTCCCCTTTAACCCGGATTGGACATTATCCCACATGGCTTCGCATGTGGGATAATGTCGTAAGTCGAAAAATCCTTCTACGATTTCCGCTCTATCCGACAACCGATGCAAGTTTGAAGATTGGCAGATACATGGCTACAATCATACCGCCGACAACGCCACCCAGAAAAACCATCATGACAGGTTCAAGTAAAGCGGTCATGGCGTCCACGGCAACATCGACTTCATCATCGTAGAAATTGGCAATCTTAGCCAGCATGGAATCAAGAGCGCCGGTAGCCTCACCGACGGCGATCATTTGCACCACCATAGCAGGGAAAAGTCCTGTTTTGGTAAGAGGCTCCGCAATAGACTGACCTTCACTAATGCTTTGACGCGTTTTCAT
>DJVN01000279.1 GCA_002441205.1 Syntrophaceae bacterium UBA6255
CTTTTTACCGGAAGGTTGTCGGTCATTCACGATTCTCCCTTGATTCTTTCATCCGGCAATGTGCATGCCGAGGGTGGGGACAATTTGCCCCCGCCCTTTTTATACATTTTTTACAACTGGTTGCGCTTGTGCAATTTCAGCAGTTCCCTGTTGCCCAGTGAAGCAATGATCATTCTCTTACCTTGTCTTTCGTAACCTTGTCTGCAATTTCGACGGGATCAATGTCACTATATTGAGCCAACTCCTTTTTTAATTCTTTGAGCAATTGTTTTTCGGTGGGAAGGTAAAGTTGATACTTGCTGGCCATGATCGTTTTGTTGCCTTCGGGCAGAGAATATTTAACGACGGCTTTATTTTTATCGGCGCAGAGCAGGACGCCGATGGTGGGATTTTCATCCGGCGTTTTTTCCACACGGTCGAAATAATTTACATACATCTGCAACTGTCCCAAATCTTGATGCGTCAATTTGGTGGTTTTGATTTCAAATAAGACAAAACAGCGCAACAGACGGTTGTAAAAGACTAAATCCACAAAGAAATCATCTTCTTCCAGAAGAATTCTTTTTTGCCGGGCAACGAAAGAAAAACCGTTTCCCATCTCCAGAAGAAATTCCTGAAGATGAACAATGATGGCCGTTTCCAGATCTTTTTCGTAATACGCCGCTTTGCGCTCCAGTCCGAGAAATTCCAAAACCATCGGGTCCTTGATGATTTCCTGGGGCGAATCCGGGATTTTTTCACGGTGCGCGACCGCCAGCACGGCCTCCTTGTTGTTGCTCAGTAAAAGCCGTTCATAAAGGCCGGAATTAATTTGACGTTCCAGTTGCCGTTTCGTCCATGCATTTTCTACGGCCTCGTGCTGGTAATACTCGCGTTTGTCGTTGTTTACGATGCTCACTAGCAGGCGGTACTGGGTCCAGTTCAATTGCGAATACAGTGTGTTCGCAATTGGGTAGGGCCTGTAAAACTGACGGCTGATCTCCAAAATCCTTACGGAAAAGCCGCTGCCGTATTCCGGCTCCAGCTCACCGGCAAGGTTTTTAATGAGGTAGGCGCCGTATTCGGCGCGCTTTCTACCCTGCTGCTCCTCTTCGAAAATGCGCTGTCCGATACGCCAATACATCAGCACACGCTGAAGATCGACACTGCGCACGGCGTTTTCACGGGCGTGGCCGATGATCGTTTTGATCTCCGTCACAAACGCTTTGCGAATCATCACCTCTTTATGCGGCATTATTCATCAGCCTCCTCTCCGTTATCCAGTGCACGGCCCATGCGATATTTGATGCCGTAGTTAATGATGAAATCCAGTTCCTCGTGAGTAAAACCGAAGTGCTGGGCGGGAAGGCAATCGATTTTGGTCGATGATGGGCTTGGATTTACTAATAATAAATACCAAATATTATTATGGCGCGGCAACCATGAACAGCGGTGGAGATGTTTCATTTTTAGGATACGCATAGGTCTATTTGTCTGTCACATTTTGGCAAAGCGCAATATCCAATTCTGATCGGAAGCCTTTTGCTGAACCTTCACGCAGTTTGATAAAATATTTGTTGTAATCTTTCAGTGTCAGAAAATTTATTTGATAATAAGCATCGATACTTTCATCCATTAGCCATTTATTGAGTTGCTCAAAATGAGCGTTTGCATATTCGTATTTCTTCTGATTCTCGATAGATGGATCGGCAATTTCGGCATCATCTTTTATTTCCACAACGAGAATCGTGCCACCTTGCTTAATGAAGAAGTCCGGACTAAATTCGCTGCGTTTCGGATGCTCACCTTTTTTCCAAGCGTATTCTATAGCATAAAACCTCTGCGGCGCATTCTTCAGCCAACCATCCAATATGGTTGAATTCTCCCGCTCGCAAAGCAAACGTATAAATTTGCGTTCCGGTGTTGCATCAGCTATTGTTAAATTGCAAGGCGTCTTAAAATCATGGACGTTTGATATTTTCTCGCGCCCGGCGCGATAATCACTGTCCTCATCAATAACTGAATTAAAAAAGTCTTTATGCTCGTCCGTTATCAGCTTTGCTGTATACGACGTATAAAAAACCGTTTTATCACCACGCCGTAAATCCGCCGCACTCACACTCATAATCTGCCGCGTTGAAGTATGTATGTGTTGAAGCCTATTGGGAATAAGTCGATAAACGACCCTTTTGGCTGTTTTTCTTCTCAAAGGGCCTAATGCTTGTAGGATTTTCTGGCGGTTTTCTTCTGCGATCTTTCCGCTTTTGATTCCCGCTTTTTTTGCTGATTCCATCACAATGGCAAGACATCTTTCAAAAGGAAACTTCTTTGCATATTGCGTCCTATCCTTTGGATCTTCAGCATCCTTAGATTCTTCATCAATGGACTGCAACCTTCTATACATCAATTCGGCAACATCGGTATAAGTATATGTTTTGTGTTCAATTTTTGTTTTAAATTTCGTGTGTTCCCCGCTTACAGCGTGCTCAAATTCAATGGCAACATCTTCAATTTCCACTTGCGAGGGAAGGTCAACATAACCTTGTTCGAGCAAACGATACTCCCCCTTTTTGATATAGTGGCTTGTATCAGTCTCGCGAGTATAATCCAAATGATAAAGATCAAAATTATACAGTGAGTCTGCAATGGTCGACGACGAAAGCCTGTTTTCCATTTCCAGAATTTCATCGACAAGGTGCCGAATGCGCCCTACCCAAGCATCATGATTAAACACGGTCACTACGGGATCTGCTCCGATCCAATTGTCGGGTCTGCGCAATCCGCGCCCAAGAACCTGCGCAATTAAGAGCTTGCTGTTAAAGGCGCGCTCTTCGTGGGGGACAATTTGAAATACATTTTTTACATCCCATCCTTCATTAAGCATCGCAACGGATACAATCCACTCCACCTTGCTTGCCGGTTGATCGACTGACTTGAGAAGCGCAATATTTGTTTGATGCTCCGTCGCAGAACTGACAGGAAGAACTTTTCTTTGAGCGTTTTCCGATGATATTTTTTCCCATTCCTCCAAGAAAGCTTGTAAATCCTCCGCCACAAGTTTGCAGGTTTTGATATCCTTTGTAACAATAATCGTTAAGGGCCGGATGTTTTGATGCTTGAGTCGTTTTTTCCAATCTTTGTGCCGATTGTAGATCAATTGCCATTTTTCGTCAGGATTATCTGTCCGCGGCATTTCTGCAACGTATTCAACTTTTTTAACAAATCTTTCTTCAATAGCTTGCCGCAGTGAATACCGGCTGACGACGTCGGAAAAATACTCATCAGAAACATAGCAGGTGCCGGAGACGCCAACCACGTATAGAAAACCGTATTCGGGATTCAGAAGGAATTCTTTCCATTTTTTTACAGTTGTGCCTGATTCATTTGCAACATGATGGGCTTCATCGTTAAACACTGCTACTCGTGCGCCTTGACCAACCAGACTGTCGCGAATGGATGACTTCACATGCTGCAGGATGGCATGATAATTCTCAACGCAGATGGACCCATCCACAATAGTTTCTGATGCATTGATAATCTTGGGCGTCCGAACTTTTGCACCCGTCGGTAAAAGATCACGCAGATCCGCGTTACTCGCTAAATCCTTAAATTTAGACAGCAGGCCGGCCTCAATGGTATTGGATGGACATAAGACAAGCGCACGGTCAACAATCCCTTCGGCAAGCATAATGGCGGCAAGTCCATAAAGGACATAGCTCTTTCCGGTGCCTGTCGCCAAGTCAATGGAGCAGGTCAACTGATCGGGCAATTGCAAGTGTCGTTCCATACCCGTCCAAGACCCGTAACGCCGTTCTATTTCTGGATTGTCTTTAAAATTTTCCTGGGCGAGTGCACGCAAGTTCTTGTATTGCCTGCCTGCAAACAATCTCATGACCGTCCGGATGGCGATCTTCTGATATTCACGGTTTCCACAAAGTTCGTCGATGAATGCTTCATATTTTGTTTCATCCCATATCTTGGGATTAATATTATCTGATACTTTTAAGACGAGGTCTTCATTTTTGAATCTCTGTCTGTCACCACACACCGGCGTCATTTCTTCCTCCTGCTTTTCGCCTTCGTCTTGCCTAAGCCGAAATTCTCTGCATCAATTAGGACACGTGCTTCATTCCCATAGATATCCAGAAATATCATCATCACCTTCTGACCGAGTTGTTCGATGGGGAAGCGCGCAACCCAATCTTCTTTTTCCAATGCATCGGCATAGAATACTGAATCGAATGCAAAAACTTTGCTTTCCACATCGTAGTCAAAATCGAGCATAACCATGGATAGGGTTTCCAAGTTCTCTTTTTTCTTAAACGGTTCTCGGACAACCGCGTCACTTTTGAACGTTTCGATCTTGATATAGCCCTCTTCAAATAATTTACCTTTGGGTCTTTCGGTACCCACCTTATATTTCAATTCCGGCGTCCGAATGAAATCAAATCCAACTGCCTCAACGGTATCATTAACGGCCATCTCATCAGAAGGCTGTTTTAGCGCCGTGAATTCACGACGATGCAACTCATGAATCATGGAATAGGGAATTCGCAGCGCATAGTACCGTATCTTGTCCAGATCAATATAATCCTGCTGGAAATCGAACGCCAAAGCAGGGGCAATGATGAAAATCTTATTCCCCACACGCGCACCCGCTGCTTCATGAATTTCTTCAATGGTTTCTTCCGAAATGCACGCGCCTTTATGCTTTGCTTCCATGTGATTGAAGACCATGACACTCTGCCCTTGCCGATAACCGTCAAATTCAATGCCGCCAATCTTGTGCTTCTCGTCCCGGCACCCGAATAACTGCAATGCAAAGAAGCGCCACTCCGGCCAGGAAAGCTCTTTCAATTTCGAAAAATCATATAGGCCGGCGTTGTATAGCGTAAAAGGTTTTGGGGTAAGCTTTGCTCCCTTGTTCCCAATTCCTTTTTTAAGATCTAACATCCTTTTTTGGATTGCATAAATAGCCAGCTTACCGCAATCGATTCCTATCCAACGACGTCCAAGTTTTTCAGCAACCGCGCAGACTGTGCCAGAACCTGCAAAGGCATCAAGAACAAGATCACCCTCATTAGAGGATGATCTTATAATACGATCAATAAGCGATTCAGGTTTTTGTGTTGGATAACCAACACGCTCTTTCGCTTGTGAGTTAACTGCATTAATATCTAACCAAATATCTTGCAGAGCTACACCTGGCATCTCGTCAAGGTATTGTTTATATCGTGCTACACCTTTTTTTGTATAATAAAGTCTATTTTCAATTTCATATCTCTTCATTGTTTCACGTGGGCACCGCCATTGTTGCGTAATCCCCTTCCATTCATACAGATAACCACCTCCTTTAAGGCCGGTAGAGCTTAAATCTCTATCAAGATATCGTCTTCCGTCCGCTTCTTTATGTTTATACCTTTCATCAATATAATCTTCAGAATACGGTTGATAAACAGGATTAAAGACACTATCAACACCTCTACGGTAGAAAAGAATAGAATCATGAAGATTGGCAAAGGTTGAAGAGTCACTGTGTGCAGATGAACGTTTCCAAATTATTTCGTTTTCAAAACGACCTTCATTTAAGAGCTCATCTAGGATAATTTTTATATAGTGTGATTTTCTTGTATCCAAATGAATGTAAAGGCTTCCGTTATCCGCAAGAAGCGCCTTAAGAAAAACAAGGCGCTTTCTGATGAATTCAACAAACAGTGCACCGGCAATCTTATCTTGATAAGCTTTCTGATCTTCTGTACCTTTGAATTCCTGTTGGGTTGAAAAAGGCGGATCAATGTAAACGAGTCTGACACCGTCTGTGCCATCTTCATTACGTAGTTCGCCCTTTTTTTTCATTTCCAGAAGCGTCTTCATCACCTGAAGGTTATCACCAAAGATCAGTTTATTATGCCAATCAACGCCGTTACGCCCGAATGTACGAACAGGCTGTAAGGGCACAGCCAACGTATCCGCGATGATGTCTTCTTCACGATCCTTACCGTAATAGACAAGCTCATATTCACGTTTTTCCGGAGGGAAAAGAATGCGCGCCCATTCCGGTGAAATATCATCCCCCTTTTCAAGCAATCTCATTAATTCTTGTCTTTGTTCCGGTGTCATTTAGTTTTCCTTTTCTCTTCTTCAATTCTTTCTTTTGATGGAACAGCCGGCGGTAAATGCGATTTCATCCATAATCCCATTATCCGCAAAACTAAAGGCCTTTTCTTCACCAATGATAATATGATCCAGAAGTTTGACGCCGATAGGTTTCAACGCTGCGAATACATCTGTCGTAAACAGACGATCTGACTCGCTTGCCTCGACCAAACCTGATGGATGATTATGCGCCAGAATCACGACACTGGCATTCGCTTGTAAAACTTTTGTTACAATTAATCGAATCGGTGGTTTTGCCTGATCGACTGTTCCGAATGCCAGCATTACATCTTCCAGGACCAAGCCACGTCTATTGAGCAGCAACGCCCGGCAATGTTCTTCTGAAAGGCCACGCAATCTGGACGACAGGTAATCTTCCGCTGCTTGTGTCGATTTTATGATGACATGCTCTCTGTTATCCGGCAGTGTAATCCGTCGGGCTATTTCCGCGCAGGCAGCAAGTTGCGCTGCTTTAGCGCTTTTAAGCCCTTTCACGGCTTGAAGTGCTGACAGCGGCGCTTCTGACAGAGCTTTCAGCGAACCAAATTTCTTAAGAATGTGACGGCCCAATTCAACAGCATTCGTACCCTGCAGGCCTACCCTGAGCAAAATAGCCAAAAGTTCCGCATCCGTCAGCGCTTGCGCTCCCTGCATAAGCAAACGCTCTCTTGGTCTGTCATCTTTGGGCCAAGTATTTATGCCAGTTAAATTTCTTTTGGGGGACATGACCTCATCAATCCCAATTCAATAATAAATATTTTTAAAAAAATCGCTCAACATAGTTCGAATGCTCATATTACTAAATACAGTCACGCCAGAACATGATCTGGATCGTATCACTAAAACTGACATTTAAGCGTTTTATGTGATTCCTTTTCTTATTATCCCTAAATGCCCGGCTTTTTGCATTAGTCAACCCCGACGTTGGATTGTCAAGCGAGGCCGCTAAAATCTTTGCCGCATTTTTCATGTTGTTTTCCTGGATGGGTCGGTAGTAATTGTTGTCTGATTTCATACACCTATCCGTGTGGTTATTCAAGGTTTCATTTTTTTGATTTTTTGTTGCTGCCTTCTTGTTCGCATTCTCAGGCCATGACGTTACGCCTTTCCGTGTCTTCATTCAAGGGCACAACGACAACC
>DJVN01000025.1 GCA_002441205.1 Syntrophaceae bacterium UBA6255
TTCGCTTGCGCAATTGGAGTCTCACGACCTCCGTTGCGCGGGACCCGGCCATATAAATTTTCTTTAACATCAGGGGCATGATCCCCTTTGATCCGGGCATCAATTCCAGCGTGGCAAGGAGATAGTTCGACTTACCAATTCCGCTACGCTTCGCTTGCGCAATTGGAGTCTCACAACCTCCGTTGCGCGGGACCCGGCCATTTTTTATTTATAACAACCTTTTCGCTGAGACTTTTAATAGATAAATGAACAGGAATCAACTCAAATTTTTCCAGTCCGTTTTAGAAAAACGATGTCACTGTTTTTACAAAGGATTGTTTAATAAATAATGGCGGAGAGAGCGGGATTTGAACCCGCGGTACACCTTTGGGGGCATACACACGATTTCCAGTCGTGCTCCTTCAGCCGCTCGGACATCTCTCCTTTAACAACTATTGCTTAACCTGTATTTTAAGGTTGTTGTTTGTAACAAATATAAATTTATAATTCAAGGTTTATCATCATAGAAAAAGGCGCATCGCCAGAATCCTTTTCGATGGGCAATGCTAAAGTGAATTTGTATTATTATTTTCAATGCTTTCCTCTTCAGCTATCATTGTATATGGGTGTTTAGCAATCGTTTATCGAACGTAAGTTATTTCCGGACTTAGCAAATACTGCTTCATGGCAGGAATTTTAAAATTCATTCAGCCGTTCAAAAGAAAATCATCAAAAATTTAATGAAAGATAATCTGACATGTGTTACCTATAACTTAAAAAGGTCAATATGTTAAATAAGATAAACATCAGCCCGGCAAGACAAAAACTTATTATTAATATTATCTTGTGTATTGCTATACTTACTGTTTACTGGCAGGTTACCCAATATGGGTTTGTCAATCTTGATGACGATGATTATGTCAGAAAGAATCGTCATATTCGCTTAGGAATCGAAGGAATTCGTTGGGCATTTTTTTCGGTCTACGCCCAATTCTGGCATCCTTTAACGTGGCTTTCCCTAATGGTCGATTATAAACTTTATGGTCCGAATGCCGGCGGTTATCACCTTACCAATATTATCCTGCATATTTTAAGTACTTTGTTGCTTTTCCGGCTTTTGAACCGAATGACTGGTGCTATCTGGAAAAGCGCTTTTATCGCGGCGCTCTTTGCCCTACATCCCCTGCGAGTAGAATCGGTAGCCTGGATTTCCGAACGCAAAGATGTTCTGAGCGCGTTTTTCTGGATGCTGACACTTTCTCTTTATGTCTATTATACAGAGAACCCAAATATAAAAAGATATGTTTTAACGCTTGTTTCATATGCCCTTGCCCTCATGAGCAAACCCATGGTGGTAACTTTGCCAGTCATAATGATTTTGCTTGATTACTGGCCGCTTTCCAGATGCCGCATCGGAAGTGAATCGCAGAAAGGTAATTTGTTTTTATGGCAGTTGAAGGAGAAAACACCTTTTTTTGTTCTCTCCGCGATCTTTTCCACTATTACCATTTATAACCAGTTCAAGCCGTCGGGAGACGCTTTCCCTTTGAGTTCCAGAATCGCGAACTCGTTTGTTTCTTTTATAACTTATCCGATCAAGATTTTATGGCCTCATGATCTGACTATTAGCTATCCTTTTAGATTTGAAATTCCCGCATGGCAGTTCTTGGGAGCTGCTTTACTGACTGTACTCATTAGCGCCGCTGTCATTGTAACGGCAAAACGCTTTCAATATCTCTTCGTTGGATGGATGTGGTACGTTATAACCATTATGCCGGTGATCGGAATCATTCAGAATGGAGACTACGGAATGGCGGACCGCTACACGTATCTTCCCTCCATCGGTATTTCCATTATGCTGATTTGGGGATTGCCGCCTCTGATGAAGAGCAAAAATTTTTTATTCCTCGCGGGAATTACCGTTCTCACTATCATGGCGGTTTTGTCATGGAATCAATGTGGCTACTGGAAAAACAGTGTCAATCTTTTCAATCACGCTTTGAGCGTAACAAAGAATAATTTTTTAGCGCATAATGATTTAGGACTTGCCTTATATGAAAAAGGCAAATTTGAGGAAGCTATCCGTCATTATAACGAGGCGGTTCTTATAGCGCCGCGTTATGCTTATGCCTATCATAATCGGGGGGTTGCTTACGCAAAACTCGGTCGGTATCAAAAAGCTTTCGATGATTTCAATAGGGCCATCCGTCTGAAGCCAAATTATGCTATGGCCTACAACAACAGGGCATATGCCCACTTCCTTCAAGGAAATAAAGAGCTCGGTTGCCATGATGCGCAAAAAGCCTGTTCCATGAAAATATGCACAACATTAAAGATGTATCAAAGCAAAGGATACTGCCAGTGAATCTTTAGAGCTTCATTATAATGTAAAAATGTTATTCCATCAGTAGAAATAAACCGTTTTTAACAAAGGGAGGCCCTATGACGATAGGCGCAAGAAATGTAACAACCATCCCCTCAGCAAGCTACGGGGGAACGGTAAGTTAAACATCATTATTAAGGAGTTTATTTGACATAAAAAATCTATTTTAGTATAGGTGTATCATTAGCCTCTGATATAATTGCATTATCGACTATGTAAGTTTTTTCAAAAAAATCCAGGCAAAAGGAGAAGGGTATGAAAAAATTTTTCATTTTAACCATTGGCTTAATATTGTTTTTTTGTGTAACGATAGCACAGGCAGAAACAGAGGACAACACAACTGCTGGGGCTAAACAATGGTGGGAAGATGGTTACGTTCGTCCACCGAAAGTTGAAGAGCCTACCGCTCCGGTTGAAGCAGTCACCCCCGATGAAGCTATGACTTCAGTTGAAGCATCTGCCCTCAAGGTTGAAGATGCTGCCGTTGCGGTGGAAGTAGTCTCCCCCAAGGCTGAAGAGCCTGCCGCTTCAACGGAAGTAACTACCGCAAACGTTGAAGAACCTGCACCCCTGGTTGATACTGCCGCTCCGGCCATTGCTGACAGGAATTTAGCTCCGAAAAGCAGTAAAGAAGGTATCCAAAACTTGATAAATAAATGGCTGACAAGTTGGCAATCTGGAGACATGGAAAATTACCGCAGTTTTTATGCGTCAGATTTTAAATCAAAAGGAAAGAACCTGGATGCCTGGGTTGCTCAGAAAACCGCCATACATAGTAAAAATAAAAATGTAAAAATCAGCATTGATGATTTGCAAATAGTAGCGGAAGAAAACATTGCCTCAGCAGCTTTTATCGAGCGTTATAGTTCATCTACAAATAAAAATTCAGGCAAAAAGATATTAAAGTTTAAAAAAATAAACAACGAATGGAAAATAGATAAAGAAATTATCTAACAATAATCATTATCAAATTGCAGATCTTTTTGTTTAAAAAGAAAGGCAGTGTCAGCAATGTCACTGCCTTTCTTTTATATCTTTTAAAATGAGACTCTATGAAGAGGGAAATATAAACTCCGCGGCCTGTTTGGGGGTTTACATTCGTGATTGACACGCAAAGCCGTTCTTCTTATACTTCACGCATCACTCCCTCAATTTTAAAAGGAGCTCATGGAAGAAAAAAAAGTTGTTCGTTTAACCGAGACAGTGCAGAGCGCTGGTTGAGCCTGCAAGATAGGCCCGGGTGACCTGTCCGAAATCATGCGTGATTTGCCGCTGATTCAAGATCCGAATTTGTTGAGCGGATTTGAGCACGCGGAAGACGCGGGCGTGTATAAAATTTCCGCCGATCTTACCCTGGTACAGACGGTTGATTTTTTTACCCCCACGGTTGACGATCCTTTTACATTCGGACAGATTGCCGCGACCAACGCGCTCAACGACATTTACGCCATGGGCGCGAAACCTTTAACAGCCATGAATATTGTCTGCTTCCCGATTAAAACCATGGACAAATCTGTGCTGCGGGAAGTTTTACTTGGTGGTCTGGACAAAATGCGCGAAGCCGGTGTTTTACTTGTCGGCGGACACAGCGTAGAAGACAATGAAATCAAGTACGGTCTTTCCGTGACTGGCGTTGTTCATCCCGATAAGGTGTTATACAACCGTGGCGCCAAAGCCGGCGATAAACTGATTCTGACAAAACCTCTGGGCACCGGTATTATCAGCACGGCAATAAAAGCCCGGGAAGCATCCGATGAACAAATAAAGCAGGCCGTGGCTGTTATGGCCGGACTTAATAAAAAAGCCTCGGAAATGATGATAGCCGAAGGCGACGTCCACGCCTGCACCGATATAACCGGATTCGGTTTGTTTGGACACGCCTGTGAAATGATTGAAGGCGGCGACACCGGCCTGCGTATCAATTCCCAAGCCATACCCATGCTGACAGGAGTGCGGGAATTGATTGAAACAGGTTTTGTTCCCGGTGGTCTTTACCGCAACAAGGATTTCCGCATCAATCAAATCGTAAAAGGAAAATCCTGTCCGGACTGGCTTTTTGATTTACTGTTTGATCCGCAAACAGCAGGGGGGTTATTCTTCAGTCTTCCCGAAAACAAGGCTCAAAATCTTGTAGAGAAAATGCGCGGTGAGGGCATTGCCGCCTCGATGATTGGCGATGTCGTCAAGGAACACCCGGGTAATATTTTTATTTATTAAAGGAGGCGGAACCGGCAACGCATAAAACCGTATCCATGAAAGAAGACGTATTTCCGATTAGAAAAGAAACCGGGCTGAATTTTAATAAACTTATGGACATGGTTCAGCCTGATGATTCTTTATTGCTGATGATGCATGGCAGTCCGGATCCCGACGCTATCGCTTCGGCCATGGCGTTGCATGAAGTCTTACAGAAAACAAAAGGTCTCTCCAGAAGCGCGTTCATGTCCACGGAACCGTTAATCAGGCAGCAAAACATTGAGTTTGCGTCCTCCATGCATGTACATATCCAGTTAATGAATCAAGTGGATATTCAATCTTACCGTCTGATAGCCCTGATGGACGCCCAGCCTTCCTTCTTCAGCCGGGAAATGAATTTTATCAGGCCGCACATTGTCTTTGACCATCACCCTTACGAAGGAGAATGGAGTGCCGAGCTCATGGATATTCGGCCTAATTACGGCGCCCTGTCCAGCATCATGACGGAATATCTGCTTTGCTCGCGCATTAAAATTTCCCGTAATCTTCACACAGCCCTTCTTTACGGCATCAAAACCGATACGGATAATTTTGACCGTTCCACGATCATCGAAGACATCAGAGCTTATACATATCACTCAAAATACGCGAATATACAGTTCATCCGCCGTATCGAACTTAATCAAACACCGGAACGTTTCCTGAAATATTTTAATTATGCTTATCATCACATAAATAATTTCCGGGGACGGCGCGTCTGTTTTCTGGGAAATGTGGAAAGCGCCGATGTCTGCGTGCAAATCGCGGATTTTTATTTGCGGCTGATCGGGACGTATTACGTGGTCGTATCCGGAATTATAGGCGACCGGTTGATTATTATCTTTCGCGGGGACGGATACAGGCAGAACTGCGGAGAGATCGCAAAAAGGGCATTTGGATCGATCGGTAAAGGCGGAGGACACCGGAGCGCGGCGCGAATGGAAATCCCCCTAGATATATTGAAAGAAAACCTGGAAGGGGCTTTATCGCAAAGGAGTGTGGAGAAATTTCTTTTCAAACAGTTGAAAAGAGAGTCCAAACCTGTATCCGGCGTGAATGAATAAAATATTGCAGAAAGGAAGTTTATGAAAGACCTTGGTTTTAAAAAAGAAATGACCACAGGATATTATCTTGATCCCTTCAATGATTTTCAGGAGAAAAAAATTACCATCGAATCGCGTTACGATGACATTACCGGCGTCGCTTGTCGTATTTTGCCCTACCGAGTCCGCATCACACAAAAGCCGGATACGGATCATTATCTGGAAAAATCACCGGAATCTTTGTGTCCCTTCTGTGCTGATCTCTTTGAAAAAACAACCCCCCGATTCATACCTTCACTCATTGAAGAAGGAAATTTCAGAAGAGGAGACGCGTGTCTTTTTCCCAATGCATTCCCTTACGATCCCAACAACAATGTGGCGATTTTCTCTTCGCGCCATTTCGTCGCGATGAATGAACTGACCCCGGAATATATGCGCGACGGATTTGCCGTATGTCGCGATTATTTTCATCGCGTTGTCGAAAAAAATCTTGGTTACAAATATTGCTCGATTAACTGGAATTACATGCCTCCGGCAGGGGGCGGTTTAATCCATCCTCATTTGCAGACGATTGCAGGTTATCGACCAACAAGTTTTATGCAAAAGCTTTTGTCCAGCGCGCAGAATTACGCAGCGGCTTCCAATGGGGATAATCTGTGGAGCAATTTAATCGCACTGGAAAAAAAAGCGGATAAAAGATTTATAGCAGATACCGGAACGGTCTGCTGGCTGACCAGCTTCGCCCCTAAGGGCATGGCCGGTGAAATCGATTTTATTTTCCGGGAAAAAACATCTTTTTTTGACCTGACCGAATCCAATTTCAACGAATTTCTGACAGGTCTTTCCCGGATCTTCAGTTATCTTTACACCAATAATTTTATAAGCTTTAACATGTCCTTCTACGCCACCATGACGAACAATAATTATTTCTATGTACAGGGGAAAATTGTTCCCCGCTTTGCTGTTCATCCATTGGGCACAAGTGATTTGAATTATTTTGAAAAGCTGCACAACGAAATTATTTGTCCAACCGTTCCGGAAGAGCTATGCCGCGAAATTCAGCCATATTTTAAGGTCGCATAGATGCACAAAACATGTGAAAGTACGCTATTGACAGCATAGAGCCTGAAAGATTATATAAATCCATCGGTTGAGATTAGCTGGTAGCAATCAGAGGAGATTAAAATGTTTAGCATATTTCCGCAGGATGACCGCAATCAGACATTGAGATTGAAGCGGTTTTTCATGGCCCTGGGTTCGTACATGATGTGGTTTGCCCTTTGCGTCCTGTTTTATGCACAAGGCCAAATGACCCGAGGAACAATTAATGTTCTAGTCGTTGCTTCCGTGGGAATACTCTTATGCAACGGCCTGGTCTATACATTAATCAGAAGCGGCTATAATAAAAAATTCAGAGATCCCAGCCTGACTCTCCTGCAGATGGTTATCGCCACGTTTTGGGTTATGGTCATCGCGTATTACGCGGACGCCATGAGACCTTTGGTGCTGCTGACCTATCTGGTGGTTTTTATTTTTGGACTTTTCAGACTGAACGTCTGGCAGTTCCTCTTCTTGTCGGCATTTGCCGTTGTTAATTACTCGCTTGTTATACTTTTGTTATATAAAATTAATCCTGAATTGGTCAGCAAATCAGACGTTCTGAGTATCGTGGTTTTAGCGGTCGTTCTGCCCTGGTTTTCGCTGGTTGGCGGATACATTACCAAACTCAGAAGTCAGATATCGCACGCTCTTTCTACGATTGAGCGCCTAGCCATTATTGACGATCTGACACAGGTATTCAACCGTCGTCAGATGTACAAGATTCTTGAACATCAAAAAGCTCTAGTGGACAGAGGGATTCATCCATTTTCCATCTGCATCTTTGATCTGGATCATTTTAAACGGGTCAACGATACCTACGGCCATTCCGCCGGTGATATTGTTCTTAAAACAATAGCTCAGGAAACACAGAGAAATCTTCGTAACATTGATCACATCGCGAGATATGGTGGTGAAGAATTCATCCTGATTCTTACTAACGTGGAAAAAGATCAGGCAATGCTTTGTGCCGATCGAATCAGGAAAATGGTTAAAAAAATAGTGTTTGAAAATATGCCTCCTGATTTCCGGATGACCATATCCGTCGGTGTAACGGAATTTCAGCAAAGCGAAGTCATTCAGCAGGCAATTAACAGGGCGGACACAGCTCTTTACAGAGCAAAAGCAAACGGCAGAGACAGGGTGGAGTACGAGCCGGGTACAGCAGCAGTTTAGTCTTCTTTGCTGGTTTTGGTCGTGGTTTTTTCTACTTTAGGCGTTTCCGTCGTTGTGGAACTTTCGCTGGTTTCAGTTTTTTCTTTTTTGGGTGTTGCT
>DJVN01000095.1 GCA_002441205.1 Syntrophaceae bacterium UBA6255
TGCCAACTCAAAGATGATTACGATGTGAATAACATAGCATGTAAAAATGGTGGTCCTATTCGTTTTTACAGCAACGGCAAACTGAAATCGTGTATGAGCCAAGACAACTGAAAAAGAAAAATGGAGATACTGATCATGAATCAGCAGGAATCAGACCAGATATGGCAGCATCTTAAGGCTCACATTGAAGGCTTTTTTACTCAGACTCTCGAAAAAGATGTGAAGAGTATAGAATACAAGCCATTTTTTATGGCCCTGCTGGAGATGCCGTCCAAATATTATCAAACCGATCGACAGGGAAAAAACAGGTGAATAGATACAAGCAAAGCAGCTAAATCAAAATATGGCTAATGATGATTTGTCCTGAATCCGGGAGTTCGGCGATTAACGACCCCAATCATTTTATCTAATCTTCATCAGTTCCGGGGAGCCGGAATGTGAGGAANNTACCCGAAGCATTCACAGCAAAATATATACGCGAAGATAAAAATGCCTCCGGTGGGGATTTTGTCCGTCATGAGCCAGATTCTTCATCATCCCTGTTGCAAAGAAGTCTACGCGATCGATGAAAACAATTACAGCGGACCACAGGATAACCTGGGCCGGCCTGATCATGCCTATTTGCAGGCAAGACAGCCTGCGCAACTGGCTCTTTTCTACGGCGGTATGAGCAACTCGGTTCCACGTATGTTTTCAGTCGCCCGTCAATATAAAGAGTTTGGCGCCGTCACGATTGCCGGCGGCAGCCACGTGGATGCCCTGCCGCGGGAAGCCCTTTCTTCCGGCATAGATATTGTGGTTCATGGTGAAGGGGAAGAGACAATTATAGAATTGTTGACCGTCCTGGCGGACAATGGCGATGTTGCCTTGAACCGGACCGGCTTGGCTGCCGTTTCGGGGATTAGTTTTCTTGATGAAAACGGAAACTATGTCTTTACCGGAGCCCGCCAACCGATCTGTGATCTGAATGAATTAATAGACCCTGACTTAACGCTGGTTAAATTCCTGAATAAAAGATGGAGCGCCATCCCGATTAACCGGGGTCGAGGCTGTAACTGGAAATGCGAATTCTGTGTCGTGAACAGGCAATATGGACGTTATAAATCCATGTCTATTGAGAAAGCTTTGCGGCAGGTGATCAAATATTCTGATTTAGGATACAAAGATTTCTTCTTCACCGATGATAATTTTGCACAGAATACGGCTGAAGCCATTGCGCTGTGCAGGGCGATTGGCGATTACAAAAGAAAATTCCGGAAAAAAATAAATATCATTGTTCAGGTGCGCACCGAAGTAGCGGAAAACGACAAGTTGATTGAGGCGATGCGCTGGGCCGGCGTGACCTTGCTGGCCATTGGTTACGAAAGTCCGATTAACGAAGAGTTGCGGGCGATGCGCAAAGGCGTGACCGTGGAAAAATTGATTGCCCGTTCTAAAAAACTCTCCAATTATTTTTATCTGCACGGCATGTTCATCTTTGGATATCCCGCAAATAAGAATGCGCAGGAGAGTACTTCCTTCACTATCGGAGAGCGGGCTGAATGTTTTAAAAAATTTTTCAAAAAATCGAGGATAGACACGATCCAACTGCTCAATGCCGTTCCGTTACCCGGTTCCGAACTCAGAGCGAGGTTGGAAAGCGAAGGCCGCCTCCTGCCTCTTTCGACAGTGGGATGGGATAAATATGACGGGTTGTTCCTTTGTTACGATCCGCGACCGGAAGGGCTGGAACCCTATGATCTGCAAAATACACCGAAGATGCTGATGAAAAAAAAATACATCGGGGGATTCATCAGCCGGAAACTAAATTACGGCAACTGGCTGAACTGGGTTTATATTGCCACGATTGGATTTCTCATCCAGTTCGTCGTGTTTTATTTCCGGTGGTTTTTACGTTATTTGCTGGAAAAGCAGAAGATTAGAAATACGCTGCGCCATGATCTTCCGATACATACCTTTTTTACCGTTCCGCTGGCTAATGCCTGGAGAGACATAAAACGAAGATGGAGAAATCTGTTTATTAAGACATACGCGGGCGCAATCGCGAAGCGATGGCTTAAAGAATACCAAAGCAGCGAATACATAAACACACTAAGGCAACTATAAATTATCAACAACAAATTCCTATCAAAGGAGAAAACCATGAAAAGAATAATTTTGTTGGCAATGATTTTAGTGATGCTGCTGACATCTATTGGTGGATGTTGGCCATGGTGGTATGGACCTGGCGGTCCCGGAAGAGGTGGCGGGCATGACAGAGGTGGAAGTCATGGAGGCCCTAGAGGTCCTCAAGGCGGAGGTCCCGGGGGAGGAGGACATGGAAGTGGCGGGCCCGGCGGTGGACATTAGGAGAGATAAGAGTAAGGCCGCATAATCTCGATATTGTTCGGCCTCAATGAATCCCTCAATATTCTGAGGCTCCGCCAAATACTGAGGTCAAATCAATCTTGGTACGCGTTTCGCCGCTTTCTCCTGTTACGCTAACGACCTGTTATTAAAGAGTTAATCCAATATTCTGAATTTGCCCTATTGTTGGCAGACTATTTGCTCTTAGTATTTTTATGAACACTTTTAATTATAAGAATGGGGGTTCTGTTTTATGACGCTTTTAATCATACGAATGAATGTCCTTTCCGAGAAACGCATGGAGTTGTCACAGA
>DJVN01000051.1 GCA_002441205.1 Syntrophaceae bacterium UBA6255
TCAAACGTTAAAAGTTAAGAATTTTGTGACATGAAGAGAATATTCCCATGAATAAACAACTACTTTGTAAAATATTAAGTTTTTTTGCAGGTTTTGTCAATATTATAGTTTTATTAAACATAGTCCGTTCATGCTATTATTAGCTTTCTTTGACTTATTAAAGGAAGCTTCTTGAATCTCTTGAGCACACACCCTGGATTTCAGAATGTCAACCAAGGGGGGAAATGTTAAAAACTTATATAAGAAATACTATTGAAAAAACCGGATAAATCTGTTTATACAATAACCGATGCTTTACATGACATATTGATAATGTACATTATAGAAATCGAAATCGCACTTTTTTACAAAAAATATGCTTTCCCGATAAATTATTTTATGATAACAATCAAAACATGAAAAGAGGTGTTTATGATCAAAAAGATATTAATTGTTGATGATTCTCCCATATCTGTAAAAATCATCAAAAGCTGCATTCCTAAAGACATGGGTTACGAATTTTTTGATGCCGCCGATGGTCAACAGGGAGTAGAAAAATATAAGGAATTTATGCCTGATCTTGCTTTCCTGGATTTAACCATGCCGGTGATGAACGGATTCCAGGCGTTAGAAGAAATTCTCAAGTTTGATCCGAAAGCAATGGTCATAATTCTGACAGCTGACGTACAGATCAAGGCGGTTGCCAAAGCCCATGACTTAGGCGCTTTTTCAGTACTCAAAAAACCTCCTTCCAAAGAATCAATCATTGCAGCCATCAAAGAAGCAGACGACGCCCTGGCTGCCCGTGGGTAAATTATGCCAAATGATAACGTTAAATATTTGATTACAAGCGCGGAAACAGATCTCCTGCAGGAAATCATGAATATCGCTTTTGGCCGCGCCGCTTCAGATCTTGCTGAATTCATCGATATCTTTGTTATCTTGAGCGTTCCTCAAATAAAACTTTTGCAGGCGTATGATCTTCCTGCATACATCAACAACGAGATCATGGACTATGATCAAGACAGGGTTTCTGTTGTCGAACAAAGTTTCTGGGGAAAATTTAAAGGAAACGCTTTTCTGGTTTTCCCCTCCGGAACCGGCAAAAGAATGATTTCTCTGTTTGACGGGAGAGATGAATATTTCGAGTCAGACCCTTCCCATGAGTTGGAAAAAGAAACTTTTCTGGAAATAGGCAACATTCTGATTGGAGCCTGCATTGGAAAACTCGCGGAGCTTTTAGGAGATGTTACGACGTATTCGCCGCCCCGTGTTCTTGTTGAAAAAAGTCTTCATGGTTTGTATGAAAATCTTTTAGATCCGGACAGCATGGCTATTATTCTAAGAACAGTCTTCGAGCTCAACGAAAAAAATATCAGCGGGTACATGTTTGTTCTGACCAAACAGGAATCTTTTGCCTGGTTGAAGCAGGCATTACACAAATTCCTGGAACAGTACGATTAAAAACTTATATTCATTCATCAGACTATCCAATGTCCTGCAATGATGTCACCAGAACTGCAGATGCGGCCTCATGATTTTTTCCAGCATTCTGATATTATTTTCATATTCTTCTTCATCTACTATCTAGCTTGGTAGTTCATTGTTTGAACAAAACTTTATATTAACACAAGCAAATGAACAGATCATTGAGAGCAATGCTTTATGACCCATCCCCGCTTGACTGAAGCCATGAAACAGCCTGATTTTTATCCTCACCATCCGCGAGAGGTTGAATTCATCCAAACGCACATATCTTATATTTTTATTGCCGGAGATTTTGTATACAAAATCAAAAAACCGCTTAAATTTGATTTTCTTGATTTCACAAGTCTGGAAAAACGAAAACATTTTTGCGAGGAAGAGTTGAAATTAAACAGAAGACTTGCACCGGAAACGTATCTGGATGTTGTGGCCATATCAAGAAATTCTGCGGGTCATATTACGCTCGATAAAGGAACGGATATTATTGAATACGCTGTGCGCATGAAGAAACTTCCTGCTGACAGAATGCTCAGGACGCTTCTTTCACGGGGCATGGCCAATGAAAAAATAATGGATTCCCTTGCCAGGAAAATTGCTTTATTTCATCAGCAAGCGCGAACAGGTAAAGACATTGATGAAATGGGACGTATCGAAAACATTCGTCACAACAATGAAGAAAATTTTGACGAAACGGTAAATTATATCAATATCACGATTCCTGAATATCAATATAACTTCATTCAAGACTATGTGCATAAATTTTTGATGGAGAAGGAAACGTTTTTTCAAAAAAGAATACATGACCACAAAATAAGAGACTGCCACGGTGATTTACACCTGGATCATATTTGCATCAATGATGACATTACGATTTTCGACTGCATTGAGTTTAACGAACGTTTCCGTTACGGAGATGTCGCTGAAGATGTGGCTTTTCTGACCATGGATATTGATTTCAACGGTTATCCGGAATACGCTGAACGTTTTGTTCAATCATATGTTAAATATTCCTCTGATAGCGATATGCTGAAATTGTTGAATTTTTACCGATGCTATTACGCTTATGTCCGTGGGAAGGTCACCAGTCTTCGACTGTCTCAGAAAGAAATCACCAAAAAAGAACGGTGGAATATTACGAACATTGGCAAGAGATATTTTGATCTGGCGTACACCTACGCCACTCGCCTGGAGAAACCGGCCTTGATCATAACCGCGGGGCTGATGGGTTCAGGGAAAAGTTATCAGGCGCGGGAGCTTGCCAAACGTTTGGGGACGGAAATTATCCGCACAGATCTATTGCGCAAAGATTTATTCAACATAAAAACGACCGAAAAGCATTATGAAGATTTTGGCAAAGGCATTTACTCCGAGAATATTTCCCGTCTTGTCTATGACAAAGCTTTTGATTTTGCGAAGCAAAAAATTAAACAGGGGAAAGCCGTGATTATTGATGCGTCGTTTAAGAAACGATCAGAACGCGAAAAAGCCATGGAAACGGCGCGAGAACTCGATGTTTGTTTTTATATTATAGAATGTATCTGTTCCGATCATGTTACCAAAAATCGTCTGGAAAAAAGGATGCGAAACAATGATAATCCCTCGGATGGTCGCTGGGAGTTGTTTCAAGAACAAAAAAACGATTTTGACGTCATTAACGAAGTGCCGTCAAATTGTCATTTTATCATTGACACAACCTCTGATCCCGAAACGATCAGACAAAAAATTATCAGAAAAATTAAATTCGATGAATCACGGGTATGAACCCCAGGGCAAGCCCTGGACCCTAATTCCGCAGCAAGCTGCGGGGTATCATACCCTCCGCTGTGCGGGATTGTTCGACTTACAAATTTCAATGCACCTATAGTGCCCCTATAGTGCCCTTCAGGGTATTTAGGGTATTCGTTTTTGAAATTTGAGTCTCACAATAAATTGGCGGCTGATACATAAAACCTCGGAAATATTTGCCTAAAACAGGACTTAACCTTATAATAAATATCAAGATGATTGACAACTTCCCGTAGGCCGACTTTCCAATTGTCTATATTCACAGAATATTCCCGTAAGAAATAATGGATGATTTTCAACTTTTCATGTTGTATTATATCCATAACAGTTTTAATATCACACAAACTAATTTATATCAAAATGAGGGATAAAAAATTTATCACTTTGATCGATACGCATACCGAATGCTGTTATAGGTAAGATTGAATATGAGCAATAAAATAGAGAACGAACTATTGAGAAAGTTGCTGGAAGCCAGTGATGCTTACGCCCAGAACTTACTGGGTTTTATGTATCAGAATGGCAAAGGTGTGCCAAAAAACGAAGCTGAGGCGATAAAATGGTATCTCAAGGCTGCTGAACAAGGAGATGCTGAATCGCAGTATAATCTTGCGGTAATGTATCAAAATGGTAACGGTGTGCCAAAAGATGAGGCTGAAGCCATCAGATGGTATCTCAAGGCTGCCCGGCAGGATCATGTCGAAGCGCAGTATAACCTTGGCGTGATGTATCAAAATGGTAACGGTGCGCCAAAAGATGAGGCTGAAGCCATCAGATGGTATCTCAAGGCTGCCCGGCAGGATCATGCTGATGCCCGGAACAATCTGGTTTTGATGTATCAAAAAGATAAACGTGTTTCGCTGGAAAAGGCTGAAGCGATACAATGGTATCTCAAGGTTGCTGAGCTGGGTCATGCGGACGCCCAGAACACCATAGGCATGATATGCCAGAATGGTAAAGGGTTGCCGCAAGACGAGGCTGAGGCAATGAAATGGTATCTCAAAGCTGCTGAACAGGGTCATGCGGACGCGCAATATAATCTTGGTGTGATGTATCAAAATGAAGCCATAAAATGGTATATTAAGGCTGCTGAACAAGATCATACCGGTGCACGGTTCAATTTGGGTTTGATAAATGATTTCCCGTCAGAAGAACCTGAGACAATCCGCAAGGAGACTGAAAAAGACAAGGATGTTTCGTTAGGCAAGCCGGAGGATGCAGGCAGGGAGACTCAAGAAGGCAAGGATGTTCCGTCAGGTGAACCGGCGGTTATCAGCAAAGAGATTGAAGAAGAGCAAGGTTTTCATGAGAAAACAGAAGTTATCAGTAAGGATTTTNNAAGATTGTAGGCGAGGACTTTCCGGAGAAGTCCACGGTCATCGACAAGGATTTTCCGGAAACACTCAAAGCTATCCATAAGGACGTTGAATCAGACAAGGATTCCCCGGATAGACCGGAGGCTGTCAGCACGGAGACTGAAAAAGAGCATGATGTCTCTAAAGTTGAGCCGGAGGCTGTCAACCAAGAGGTTAAAGAAGATAAAGATATTCCTGCGAAACCCAAGGTTATCAGCAAGGACATTGAAGTAGACAAGGATATACCGGAAAAACCAATAGGTACCAGCAAAAAGTTTGAGTTAGGCAAAGATTTCCCAGAAAAACCCAAGGTTATCAGCAAGGTCAATAAAGCAGACAAGGACGTTCCGGAAAAAGATGAGGTTATCAGAAAAGACATCGAAGCAGATAAGAATGTTCCGGAGAAGCCCAAGGCTGTCGATAAGGACATTGAGGTAGACACAGATGTTCCGCTTATAGAGCCTGAGGCTATCAGAAACGCTGCGGAAAAAGGGATTGCATCTGCCCAGTTCAGTTTAGGTTTGATGTACGAAAAAGGTCAAGGGGTTCCGCAAGACGAGGTTAAAGCAACTAAATGGTATCTCAAAGCGGCTGAGCAGGGTCATGCCAATGCCCAGTATCACATGGGTTTGATGTTTAGCAGAGGACTGCAAGACTATGTTGAGGCTGCAAGGTGGTTTTTAAAATCTGCTGAACAAGGAAACGCAGATGCGCAATTCAATATCGGCATGATATTAGAACAAGGCAGAGGTGTTAGGCAGGATTATGATTCGGCTGCGGTATGGTATGGCGAGGCGGTCGAACAGGGGCATGCAGAATCACAATTCGCCCTTGGCATGATGTACTCCAAGGGACTTGGTGTTTCCAAGGATTATTATGAAGCTGTAAAATTGTTTCGCAAGGCGGCCGAACAGGGATTGTCAAAGGCAAAGATGCAATTGGAAATTTTGAAAAATAAATAATCCAATTTTGCTGGACAATCCCGAATATCCAAATCAAAAACAGTATCCCTTGCTTTTAACGGACTCCAGCAATTCACAGATTCCCAGTTCACAGGCTTTTTGCGCATCGTGGCATCCCGCTTTTTTGTTGCCCTGCAATAAATAAAGCATCGCCTTGTTCCTGTAGGCTTCGGCAAGATCCGGCTTCAGGCGAATTGCATGATTCAAGTCATCCATAGCACGTTGATTCTCGCCGATTTTAGCGTAAACTATCCCCCGGTTGTTGTAATACTTGGCATAATACGGTTTTAAGCGGATTGCGTTGTTATAGTTATCAATGGCGAGTTGATGCCAGCCAAGTTCATCATAAACAAAGCCGAGATGGTGATACGCCAAAGCGTTATCATTTGTTATCTGCACGGTGCGGCTGAATAGAGTTATGCTGTCTTTCCAGTAGCCGCATTGTTTCCAGGTTAAAACTGCCAGAAGGAAAAGTATCCCTAATGCAGACGGAATTAAAACTCTTTCACGAAAGTACTGGCTCGGGAATAAAAGAGGAATTCCCCATGCAAGCATTACGGAGATTCCTATGGAGGGTAAATAGGTATAATGGTCCGCCATAAAGGGCAGATAATCCGACTTAACAATTCCGATAACAGGCAGCATAGTTATAGCATACCAAAACCATCCGACGAAGAGATACGGGAGACGCTTTATCATTACCATGACAGTGGCGCTGATTAAAACAATCAGTAAAGCGGCGCCCCAAACCTGCCAGCCGGAAATCTGGATTGAACAAGGATGACAAAAAGCCAGGTTGTGAGGCCAAAATATTTTCTCAATATAGATTACAAAAGCTAAAGAAGCGTCGGCGATTCGAGAAGCTAAGGTGGACGGATTATGTTGTTGGGCGTAAAGTGCGATGCCGGAAAATATTGCTGACAAAATAAAAAAGGGGGCTTTTTCGCGCATTTGCCATAAAATTAAATTTGATTTTTGCGATTTAAAACGACTTAGCGGCCAGTAATCCAGAAGAATCATCATCAAGGGTAACGTTACAACCATCGGCTTGCTCATAAGAGCCAATGCAAAGGAAAAAATAACTAGCAGATATCTTCGTATAGCCGGTTTTTCCGTGTAAAGGACATACAGGCAAAGTGTCAGCATCCAGAAAAACGCGCTTAAAACATCTTTGCGTTCCGATACCCAGGCGACAGATTCCACATGGATTGGATGAAGGGCGAAGAGAGCCGCAACAAAAGCGCTTTTCCAGATCTCCCCTGTCATACGGCAAAAGAGCCAGAAGAGCAAAAGCGTGCTAAGAATATGAAGGATAAGATTGGTTATATGGTAACCGCCGGCATCTAGACCGTAAAGCTGATGGTCCGACATTAAAGACAACCAGACGAGAGGGTTCCATAAATACTCTTGTAACGTGCTGAACGCCCAAAGAAATCCATTCAATGTGATGCCAGCCTGGACATAATTGTTTTGTGAGACGTAAGGGTTATCCTCAATGATGAAATCATATCGATTTACCTGCCAGTAAACGGCGAGCGTGGCTAAAAGCAGAATGATGTAAATAACAAATTTTTGTCCGTTAGGACTAATCTTTAGCCTATTTAGCATAGGGACCTACTGCCTGTGTCTGTCAATTTAAAATCAGTCATTTATTGATTATTTACTGTTGAAAGGTTGTATGAGATACAAAAACAGGAAAACAAACCTCGAAAAATACTGGCCACTGTATACTCAGTATCGGTTAGGACAATTTATTATTTTTTATCAGTGTTTTCTTTTTCTTTCTTTTTTTCCTCCTCCTCTTTCTTAAGTTTCTCAGCCTCTTTCTTCTCTGTTTCTTTCTTGAGCGCTTCTTCTTCCTTCTTTTTCTTTTCTTCCTCTATCCTCAGTTTTTCTTCTTCTTTCTTTTTCTGTTCGGCTTCCTGCTTTATTCTTTTAGCTTCTTTTTTCTCTTCTGCCTTTCTTAATTTCTCTTCTTCTTTCTTTTTCTTTTCTTCTGCTTTCTTCAGTTGATCTTCTTCTTCCTTTTTCTTTTTGGCCTCCTGCTTCAGCCGTTTAGCCTCTTTTTTCTCTTCTTCATTCCTTAGCTTTTCCTCTTCCTTCTTCTTTTTTTCTTCCGCTTTCTTCAGCTTTTCTTCTTCTTGTTTTTTCTTTGCGGCCTCTTGATCTAATCTGATTTTCTCTTCATCGGCCAGTTTGGTTTTTGCTTCATTAATGTAATACTCTATTTTATAATCAAATCCGACATTACTATATTCACTCGCTATTCTCTCAAAACGCGCAAGCGCCGCTTTGTATTTTTTCTGTGTCATGTAGAAATTACCGATATAAAATTCACGATCGGCCATTCTCTTCTTGACTTCTTTCAACATCTTTTCGGCCATAATGGCAAATTTGCTTTCAGGATAACGGGCGATAAGCTTTTCCCATTCTTTTCTGGCTTTAATCGTTTCCGTTTCATCACGATCCATCGCTTCCATCTGGTTATAATGGCACATGCCCATCTGGTATATTGCATAGGGGACGTTTTCGTTGACAGGATGAAGAGATATAAAATCGTTATAAGCTTCCTCCGCCGATATGTAATCTTTGTCGCTGTATAAGGAATCGGCAATGCCTATTTCTGCCAGAACGGCCATATCGTGAAGTGGATATTGCTCCTTGACACGCATAAAATATTCACGTGCTTTCCCGTAATTGCCATTTTGATATTCTTCGGAAGCCCTGGCATAAATTCCCTCAGGAGACGCCTTAGGCAGGTCGCTCTTGCCGAAAAAATTAATACCTGAACAACCATTTATAAAAAACACTAATGAGAGAATTAAAACAATTTTTATTTTTATGACTTTTCCAAGTATTTCTGAATGCATCGATTTCATCCCTCTTGATTGAAATAATTTATCTGAGCACTGTCTTGACTAATTCCTCGAGTCTCGCCTTTGGAACAAGGCCGATGATGGTATCCATCACATTACCATTATTAAAAAGAATAATGGTCGGAATACTGCGTACGGCATAATTTATAGCGGTTTTTTGGTTATCATCAACATTAAGTTTCATAACCTTGACGTTGTCTTTATGTTGCGCGGCGATCTCTTCAATAACAGGTCCCAAGGCTTTACAGGGACCGCACCAGGGAGCCCAGAAATCAACAAGAACAGGTTTATCACTTTTTAAGACTTCACTTTCAAAGTTGGCATCCGTGGCAGTGCCCAATAATTCGCTACTCATTACCAAGCCCTCCTTATTTTTTAGCGTTGTACTATATGGCATAACAAAGCCCCTAAAGTCAAATGCTATCTGGATATCGAAAATTATCCGATCAGGTGTCCGTTCATTCCTTTGACGGGCTGAAATTAATTTGCTATACAGCATCATCAAAGGAGAGTTCCATGGGCATAATACTGGGTATTATTTCGACAAAATTAGTCATGGAAAGAAGCGACTTTCTCAGGGATGGCGCCCCCATGCGGATGGAAAACGAATTCGGACAAGCCACCGTCTTTCTGACGGACAGAACGGCATTAATCCTGAGACACGGTGACGATCCGCGCAATCATATTCTCCCGCATTTGATTAATCACCACGCCAACATAAAAGCGCTGAAAGATATCGGCGCCGGAGAAATTGTAGGTATTCATTCGACCGGTTCCCTGAAAAAGGCTTTTTCTCCCGGAATGATTGTCATCCCCGACGACTTCATCACGCTGACCGCCACCCCTACAATCTTCAACAGCAGCACGGTATACATCACGCCCTCCTTGAGCGACAGCGTGCGGCAAAAAATCATTAACGCGGCAAAAAGCTGCAATTTGACAATCGTTAAGCAGGGTACCTACTGGCAGACAAACGGACCACGGCTGGAAACAAAAGCGGAAATTAAAATGATGGCCAACTTTGCCGATATTGTCGGCATGACCATGGCCAATGAGGCCGTCATCGCCCAGGAACTGGAAATCCCTTACGGCAGCGCCTGTTCTGTGGATAATTACGGCAACGGAATTCTTGACAAACCCTTGAGCATGGAGGAAATTCTTGAAGGAACCTGTAAGAACGCCGATTTAATGATACAACTGCTGCATAGCTATCTGAATTTGTCCCTTAAATAATCAGAAAGCTCCTAACTGACACGGCTTAATCTTTATCTCCAACGCCTCACAAGCGGCGCAAACTTTCATGCGCGGCATACTCAATTTACCGGCTATTTCCCAGGCCGCGGCACAGGGAAGCTTTTCATCCCGCAAAGCCGATACTATGCTTTCTTTCAATTCCGGAGCAACGTCCTTCGCCGGTTGAACAATTTTCTTCGTCTCACCGTAACCGAAAAGCCCCAACTGGCACTTTGTAATATTAATATTGAGAAGATCAATTGCCCGGCCGGTTTCTTCGATGCTAAACCCGAGTTCCCCGGCGATTTCCTCCGCTTTCTTGCACGAGATACTGTTGTTTTTTACCTGATTAAGAATTTCCTGCTTTAATTCATCATCGACCGTGGCGCCCTCGGGATGTTTTTTGTGATATTTGCCTTTATCAGCGTGTGTCATAATTTATCCTCCTCTTAGGGTTCATCGTTTCCGTTAAACGGCGGAAAGAGATTGCACGTCCAGGGTTTTAAAACCGGCCGATTCCAGAAGCTGTTCCGTTTTCCGCATCTGATCGACATCGACCACAAAAACCGCTTTCTTCGAGCTCTCCAGCACAAAACCATAGGCATTGTTGATGTTGATTCCCTCCTCGTAGAGAAGCTGCATCAATTTGTCCAAACCTCCGGGAACATCCGGAATCAGAACAGCCAGTACCTCCCGCAGATGGACCGTCATCCCCGCCCCGGACAAAGCTTTCTCGGCTCGCTTCGGATCATCCACAATCAGATTGATGATGCCGAAGGTGTCCGCCGTGGCAATGGTCGTCGCCCGGATATTAATTTTTTCTTTAGCCAGAACACCGGTGACCTTGGCCAGTTTTCCCGATTTGTTTTCCGCGAAAATGGAAAGCTGATAGGCAAACATCTTCTTGTCCTCCTTTGCGTTTTTAGCGACTTTCAGTCTGCGCTTCAACAAGACTGCCGCCGTAATACTTCTCACGAAGCTTCGGCTTCTCAATTTTTCCGGTTGGATTACGCGGCACCCGCTCGAATATTATTTTACGCGGTCGCTTGTAACGCGGCAGCGGCCCGCAAAATTCTTCGATTTCTTTTTCAGATGTCGCAAAGCCCGGCTTCAACTCAATGACGGCGGCAACGATTTCCCCCAAACGTTGATCGGGAAGACCAATGACCGCCACGTCCTTGATGGCGTCATGGGTGCGCAGGAAATCCTCGATCTGCACGGGATAGATATTTTCGCCGCCGGTGATAATGACATCTTTTTTACGATCGACCAGATAAATAAATCCGTCTTCATCCATGCGCGCCATATCGCCGGTATAGAGCCAGCCGTCCTTGAGAATTTCGGCCGTGGCTTGAGGATTTCGATAATAGCATTTCATCACACCCGCGCCTTTGACGCAAAGCTCGCCCACGTCGCCCTGCTTCACCGGAATGCCTTTTTCATCAACGATCTGCACGTTCCAGTTGTAACCGGCCTTGCCGATCGCGCCGACTTTATGAATATTTTCAATCCCGAGATGCACACAGCCCGGTCCGATGGATTCCGAAAGACCATAATTGGTGTCATAATCGTGGTTTGGAAAATATTTTTTCCAGCGATTGACCAAACTGGGCGGAACGGGTTGCGCGCCGATGTGCATCAAACGCCACTGATCCAGTTTGTAATCCGCCAGTTTTATCTCGCCGCGTTCGATGGCATCCAGAATATCCTGCGCCCAGGGGACCAAAAGCCAGACGATGGTGATTCCCTCCCCGGATACTGCCTTGATGATCCACTCCGGCTTGACACCGCGAAGCAGCACGGCTTTACTTCCCGCGAGAAAGCTGCCGAACCAGTGCATTTTCGCACCCGTATGATAGAGAGGCGGGATGCAGAGAAAATTGTCTGTGCGCGTCTGCCCATGATGTTCTTTTTCCACTTCGCAGGAAAACATCAACGCGCGGTGCGAATGAAGAATGGCTTTGGGAAAGCCGGTCGTGCCCGACGAAAAATAAATGGCCGCATCATCGTCGTCGGACAACGTGATTCTCGGATCAACGGACGAACAACACGCAGTGAGCGCGTAATAACTTTCGGCAAATGCCGGACGGCCGACGCCCAAAAACAGCTTCATTTTCACATTCGGAATTTCGTCCTTAATCGCGGCTACCCTGTCGGTAAATTCCGGCCCGAAAATCAAAACATCGCATTCGGCCAACTTAAGACAGTATTTGATTTCATCTTCGGTATAGCGGTAGTTGAGCGGTACCGCAAGCGCTCCGGTTTTCAAAACACCGAAATAAATCGGCAGCCACTCCAGACAGTTCATCAGCAGAATCCCGACCTTCCGGCCCTTCCCCAACCCTCTGTCCAGCAGAAAATTGGCAAAGCGGTTGGCCTTATCGTCGAACTCGCGCCAGGTCATTTCTCGTCTGTATCGTTTTTCGGGATTGGGCTCGACAAGCTCGTAATCCTTCCAGTTTGCCTTGATTTCTTTGATTTGCGGATTAATTTCAACAAGACTTATTTCTTCGCCATAAAGGGCGACATTGCGGGCAAGAATTTCCGTGATGGGCATTTTAATTCCTTCCGGCTTTACTGTTTCGCAGGCATTGTGCGGGCATTCTTTCACTTTCCTATTCGTCATTTCCGTCGTAAATGACCTTCAGGTTACGAAGGCGGAAATCCGGTTTATGAGACAATTAATAATTAACAAGCTCCGCAGAAACCTGCTTTTTACGAGAAACAAGATACGAATTTCGGACTTTTATGTCAAGGATGTTTTGGTCATTCCATCGAGAGTCAAAGGTCATGGTTGAACCGTCGCTCTGGGGCATAATGCAATACCTTGCAAATCACTCTTCCCGTCTTATCAAAAACAATTCCTTCCCTTTCCAGCAAAGCCCGCTTCATTTTAGCGCCGCTCTGAAAGCCGCCCAGATGAAAATTGGAAAGGACTGTCCGGTGGCAGGGAATAATAATTGGAAAAGGATTGCCAGCCATAACGTTGCCTACCGCACGTGCTCCACCCGGCGCGCCGACATGAGCTGCTATGAGCCCGTATGTACTGACAAAGCCGCGTGGAATCGCGTACTGCGCGCGCAACACCGATTGCTGAAATTTTGTACACTTAGACAGATCAACAACATTCAGAGAAAAATTGATAACCTCTCCTTCAAGATAAGACTGGATGGACATTGCTACTTTGTCAATCTCCCGGCAGCACGATATTCGTGAATCCGGAAAAAGTCTGTTCGCATGATTTTCAGCAGAAAGTCCTGGCCTGGAAAGCAAAATCTGGACAATTCGGGGAGAGTTTTTTAATATAGACCAGACGACGCAAACAGAACCGAATGGTGTCGGTTTGATAATCTTTTTATTCGCTTGCTGAACCACTACTGACAACATTTTCTTCTTTCAGTCTCTTCTTCGGAATTAGGAAAAAAATACCAATGAGCAGTATTATTGTCAACTGCTGATAGGCGTCTCTGAAAAGCGCCCAGGTCATCATCGCCAGAAAGGGCATAGCCAGAGTCATTATATGGATACGCAGAATTTCATTGTTTTTGAACGGCAGAGCAATCCTTTCCCACGGATTGCGGCGCAGAAAAACATCAGCGTTCGCGACAAGTGTCGCCACGATCATCGGCCAGTATTTTCCCGCAAGATACGTTACCGGAGTAAAGAAATCCGAATTGATAAAACCGTTCCGGCCGAAAAGATCCAAGGGCTGCATCTCGGCAAAAACCGAAAGAAACAGGCCATAGAAAGAAAATATCCAGCAGTAAATATAAAGCGCTATAAATCCCACCAGCAAAGTCACAGGAATAATGGCCACTGCAAATATTTCCGGCGGGATTCTTTTTATAAAAGGCACTTCCGCATCGTAGTAATCCTTGTTTGTTCTGGCCGTCAGCATCATTTGTATGACCGCCGTGACAACGCATACCCATGAATAAAAAAGCCCGGACAGCCACACACACCAGCAGAACTCCTGCAATGACCATTCTTGAACAACTGCCAGATAGGACATTAAAGCGAAAGCGATTAAAGCTGAAATGAAGGAAGATTTCATCAAGATATGTGACGTGAATTCAGCGTTGTCGTTAAAATGCCGCTAAAGATTCAGCTACTTTTTCTCGTCGCCCAATAACCAACGCTTGGCTTCTTCAACAGTTGGAAATATTCCGCCATTGGCCAAACCGCGATTCTTGACGACAACAGTTTCAACAAATTCGACTCCCCTGGCAGTTTCCTTCACCTGATTCACCCATGCAATACGATACTGTAATGTTATTCCAACCTCTTCCAATATCTTGAGATGATTGAAAGCATCCATCGTGGACAATTCTTCAGTGGTATAGTTCTCCCCGAGAATCTTGAAGCAGTTATGTTTTTTGCACATCGCCATGATGCGCCGCCATAATTCAAGGGAAATATCGTAATTGTTCTTACCGTGGAGCTGCGCATGAACATAACCTTCTTCATTATACTCAACAACAATCTCGTTGCGCATTGTGTATCCTCCTTTGATTACTAAACTAGAATTGACTTAGAGCACTTCTACTTCGTTTCCCAAAATATTTCAATCGTTCTTTTCAAACGCTCCGTCACAATCGTCACACCGGCAGCGAAGCCCGTCAAATGTCTGGACAAATCCATTTCTCTCTGTCATTGTCTTGCAGGAGGGAGTCCTGTGCTTATTTTGTTTTTTACAAAAAACGAATTGAGAATTAGTAAATCAAGAGTATGCTATAAAAAACAAGGAGGTTAACGTTATGGCCAGAGTCGAAATAAACGTTCAGGCGCCGGATTTCACGCTGGATGATTTTAACGGCAAAAGCGTATCTCTCTCAGACTATTTAAATAAAAAAAACGTCATGGTGGTTTTCAACCGCGGATTTTTTTGACCTTTCTGCCGCGCGCACATGGCGCAGTTGCGTCAGGATTATGAAAAATTTGTCAAGTTGGAGACGGAAATCATCGTTGCCGGGCCGGAAAATGCCGATGCATTCAAGAATTACTGGGAGAAAGAAAAACTGCCGTTTATCGGACTGCCCGATCCTGAACACAAGATTTTAAAATTATACGGTCAGGAGGTAAAGATTTTCAAATTGGGCAGAATGCCAGCACAGGTCATCATCGACAAATCCGGCAAGGTTCGTTTCGTCCATTACGGCCATTCGATGATGGACATACCGGAGAACAAGGAATTATTAGATCTTATAGAGAAGGAATTATCAAAATAAAAAATTCTGGATTTACCCTGAAGGGCACTTCGCCCGCCGGAGTAAAATCCCGCGCATGCGGGACGGGAATAACAGTGGTGATTGGATTTATTCCCAATACGCTGAAGAGCACCATCTTTGATATTTTGGAGCTAAGAGGCCTTTAGTGTATACTGAATATAAAGATCATCATCTCCCGACGCAATACTCCGGATTCGTTTCGCATTAGTTTTCTGCCCGAAAAGTTTGAGGGCCTGCTGATTAAAACCCATCACCAGGTTCTCGAAATTGGCATTTTTAACGTCAAGCCCGGTGATTTTGAGATGAACCATGTTGTTCTCAAACCACGAGGCAAACGTTCCTCCATCAAAATAAGCCGACCATATCTTGGGCATGGACATCTCGACGAACTGCTTCAAATCTTTGGCAAGCATATATGATTTGTAGGCACCATCCGGCGACAGGACAAATTTAGCGCCCGACTTTCCAAACATCGCGTATTGCATTTTGTCGTTGTTGAAGAATTCCCTGCACATCTCGTCAAAAAAGATGATTACTTTATCCACCGGAATGAGGGTAATGGACATAATCATATTATTGAAATACTTGTCCTTCTCGACCAGCTTAGCCTTAAATGAATTCCAGCGTTCCTCACCGAAAGCCTCGGTAATAATCGCCTTTGTTGTAACATACGTGATGCCTTTTACGTTCATATCCAAACCTCTCAAGAATATCTATATAGTATAAAATATATTTTGTGCCCCATGAATATGCAAGCATAATCTTTGTTAATTAAAAGTGAGAATAATTAACAACTTGCGTACGAACAAAAAAATGTGTAACTTTGGATATGAAAATTTTGTTTGATTTTCTCTGAATAACCTAAGGGTTACCTTAATGGCACTTCGCAAACCTTTTACCTTTGTGCAGGGGTATTTGTTTCTTCCTCGATTTTCAAATTCATAATTTTATGCTAGGCTCCAAACAATATACATTTAAAAATGTAGTCTAAATCATCATTTATTGCACCTCATTAATATGAGGTGGTTCAGCCCTTAAACAATATCAACTCAAGAAAGGAGAATAACGTTATGAGGACTAAAATCGGATTTTTTATTTTGTTTATTGTATTTGTATCTTTTGTGGGGAGTGCCCTTGCTGGATCGGAGTCTAATACCAACACCTTCTACGGCAAGAATGCAGGACACAGCAACACCAGCGGCCGTTTCGATACTTTTATAGGGTTTGAGGCTGGCTACTCCAACAACACCGCCTCCCATAACACATTCGTGGGGAGCAAGGCTGGCAGATATAACACTGAAGGTAAATACAACACCTTTATGGGTTATGCTGCCGGTAAGCTCAACACTTCAGGTGGCTTCAATACGTTCCTGGGGACTACTGCCGGCATGAACAACACTATTGGTAGCTACAACACCTTCCTCGGGTACTATTCCGGCTGGAACAACACGACCGGTTACGAAAACAACTTTTCGGGGTATGCTGCCGGCTGGAACAACACGACCGGTAGCCAAAATACTTTTCTCGGAACCCAAGCCGGCTACACCAATAACAGCGGTAGCCAAAACACCTTCCTTGGGTGGCGTGCCGGCTACTCCAACACTACTGGAACCAAAAACACCTTCCTCGGATTTGATGCCGGCGACTACAATAATACAGGTTATCAAAACACCTTCGTCGGGCATTCTGCCGGCGCAGGCAACCCATCTTCTAACAATACCTTCGTTGGATATGCTGCCGGTTGGGCCAACTCCGCTTCTAACAATGTCTTTATCGGATCTGCTGCCGGCGCCGCCAACAAAGGTTCTAATAATACCATCATCGGGGTCTCTGCAGGCTACAACCTTTCCAACGGCAATGGGAACGTCCTTATCGGTTATTATGCGGGATCTCATGAAACCGGTTCCGATAAGCTCTATATAGATAACTCAAATACTTCTAGTCCGCTTATTTATGGTGACTTTAGTAACAACAAAGTAACGGTCCACGGCTACTTAGGAATAGGTACGAAGTCAATAGACTATCCTATACAGACGGCTGCCGGGGCTTATGTTACAACAGGAGGTGTCTGGACCAATGCATCAAGCAGAGAATATAAAGATAATATTAAGGACCTGAAGGCAGAAGACGCCATGGAAACGCTACGGGAACTTAATCCTGTAACGTTCAATTACAAAACATCTCCTGGTGAACATCATGTCGGTTTCATCGCCGAGGATGTCCCTGAACTTGTTGCAACGAAAGACCGAAAAGGATTAAGCTCCATGGATATCGTGACGGTACTTACCAAGGTTGTACAGGAACAGCAAAAAGTTATTTCAAAACTTCAGGCAGAGGTGGATCAGTTGAAAAAAAATAAAATAAGGTGACAATTCGTTTTCTCAGTTTAGTTGATAAAAAGGCACGTCCAGAAATGGCCCTGCCTTTTTTATTGTTTTTTCAAGCAGTATTCTTCACTTATCAGCGTATAGTAATCTCGAGGAATAGTAGGCGAAAGATTCAAGTATTTTTTGGTCGTGAATCCGTACAAAACACAGACCATTTTTCGCCTTTCGCACTCAGCATTTGATTGACAATATAGATACTATTTTATATGAATTCTCAGTAAGAAATCATTTTCTTATCATAAACTACAAAAGATTAAAGAAAGGGAGTGCTAAATGAAACGAATACTGTTTCTTATTGTCTTTATTTTTATGATACCTGCTGTTTTTGCTGCGGCTGATACATCAGATAAAAATGCTTCATTAATTCAAGCCACGGGGGAAGGCAATCTTCAGGGCGTGACTGCGGCGCTGGCTAGTGGTGCTGATGTAAATGCAATAGACAACAATGACAGAACGAGCCTGACAACGGCATCTTCAAAAGGTTTTAAGGATGTCGTCAAACTCCTTTTGGATAAGGGCGCCGACGTCAATATAAAAGATAAATACGACAGAACGGCTCTGATGGCAGCATCACTGGGCGGCCATACCGAGATTGTCAAACTTCTTATGGAGAAAGAAGTAAAAGTAAACGAAAAAAATACCGATGGCGCAACAGCCCTGATGATAGCATCGCAGGATAACCATAAGGATATTGTCAAGCTCCTTCTGGATAAGAACGCTAATGTAAATTTCAAAGATAGATACGACAGGACAGCCCTGATGATGGCATCGTTCAGCGGCTATATGGAAATCTTTAAGCTTCTTTTGGATAAGGGTGCTGACGTCAATGTGAAAGACGTCAACGACAGAACAGCCTTGATGGGAGCATCATCGAAAGGTCATGCGGAAGCTGTCAAGCTTCTTTTGGACAAAGGCGCTGAAGTAAACACAAAAGATAATAATGACAGAACAGCCCTGATGATGGCAACATTAGGCGGTCATACAGAAGTTGTCAAACTCCTTTTGGATAAAGGCGCTAATGTAAATATAAAAGCGAACATTAACGATGTCGATTACACGGCTCTCAAAATAGCAAAAATGAAGAACAAGCAAGAAATTATAGAAATGCTTGAGAAAGCTGGCGCAAGAGAATAGACGCCCACTTCATTTTTCTATGCATTCATCACGGTGATTTTCGCCTTGGCTTCGTCACTTAAAAAATTCCACAAACCGATTATTTTGATGGTTTCCACTTTGGGAATGCCGGCCTCATTCCAGCCGCGCTGAGCGTAATAAATGCTGATTAATTTCTTGAGTTCTTCTTTGCGATGCTTCATCAGGATTTCGCGCTTTACAAAGGTCGGCATTGTCTGAATATCATCAGGCAGTCTGTTTAAAATGGAACTTATCTGCGCATTGTTATAATTTTTTTATTTTCATAAAGGGTATCTTCGGTGGAGCCGATTGCCCTGTCTGAAATCCAGTCTTCTTCGCTAAATTAGTAATTGACATGCCGACGGCTTTAACTCTATACTGATCACACAGCAAAAAAATAATGAACGCGGATAGTCGCCAAACGTTTGCTTAATGCTCAAATTGGCCTGCATCAGGCTAAAATAAAAAGAGAGGTGTTTGTTATGTTCAAAAAATTATTGTTGTTTTGTTCAGCCATTCTTATCCTGGCATCCGTGGGTTACGCAAAGGAAATCGCCGGAATTAATATGCCGGAAACTCTGATGGCCGGAAGTGATACTCTTGTATTAAATGGAGCCGGCACCAGAACAAAATTTTTCATCAAGGCTTATGTGGGCGGACTCTATCTCAAGAAAAAAGGTGGCGACGCCAATGCAATCATCAATGCCGATGAACCCATGGCTATCAGACTCCACATGATATCCAAGCTGATCACCAGTGACAAAATGGAAGATGCCACCCGGGAAGGATTCCAGAATTCCACTAACGGCAACACGGCACCCATCAAAGACAAGATGGAGAAGTTTATTTCCGTTTTTAAGAGTGGTATAAAAATAAACGATGTCTATGATATCATCTACACACCCGCAGAAGGGGTTAAAGTATACAAGAACAAGGAATTGAAAGCCTCTGAAACAGGTCTGGATTTCAAGAAAGCGCTTTTTGGAATCTGGCTGTGCAACAAACCGGCTGATAAAGATTTAAAAAATGCAATGCTGAGCGGCAAATAAGAACAAAAGAAATTAACAAAACAAAGGCGCAGAGACTTCATGATTATCGTCTATGCGCCTTGTTATTTTAATGACACCAAGAACTTTATGGGATTATGAGTCAGATAATTCAAAGGCAAATCCTTACTAAAATAATTTATTGACATGCAGGTGCAACTTTCCTATCTTCTCGGTAAATCAAGCGATATTTCATTAAACAAAGCAGACGTGATATGAAATCGAATAAAAACAGTAACTGTCTCACCGTCATTGTCATCAATCTTGGTATTCTGATTATTTTATTGTTTTTTGTTGAGCTTATCCTGCAGACCATGCATTATTGCGAACTGCGCCGGATGAGCGATTTTAAAACCAGCAACCGAAATATTGAATTCGAATATAACCTCTTTCTGCAAATCAGACTTAAACCGAACGGCATTGATGTCAACCGCTTTGGATTTCGCAGTCCGGAAATCACGCGGCTTAAGCAGACCGGTGTTGTACGTATAGCTATGTTGGGCGGATCAACCACCGCTGACCTTGGGAACGCTTATCAAAACACTTATCCCGCCCTGTTAGTCGATATGCTGAAAAATCGTTTTCCGGGTAAACGGATAGAATTTATTAATGCCGGTTGTGACTGGTACACATCGGAACATTCAATCATCAACTATCTTTTCTGGATAAAGGATTTTCATCCCGACATCGTAATTTTTATGCATACCATAAATGATCTTATCCGTAGTTTTCCCGCTGACGGTTTCACTGACGAAACAGGATTCAAAGAAGATTATTCTCATTATTACGGACACGTAACCCGGCTCATCAGAATGAACAGGGAATATTTACACCATCATTTTTTCTCGGAATTCCTATTATGGAAGCGTCTGAAAGAAAGTGTTTTCAAGAAACCGGGGACAAACAAAATATTTGAAGCGAAGGAATTTGCCAGCCTGTCTGCTTACAAAAGAAATCTACAAAGCATGATTTCAATATTGCAAGCTGATCACGTGGAACTTATTTTTGTCAGTGAAGGCAGTTTATACCGTCCGGATGAAAAATATCGAAATATGATATGGATGAACGAAATCTGCAAAACAAAGGGAGAGCTCCCATCTTATGCTTCCATGAAAAGAGGGATGGAACTATTCAATGATGAACTTAACAAGGCGGCGGAGGAAAATGGCATTCCCATCGTGCGCGGTGACTTGCTGATACCCAAAGAACCGCGTTATTTCAGGGACGATGTGCATCTTACTGTCGAAGGAAATAAAATGCTTGCCGAAGCCATACTCAATGTTATCAAAAATAATAATAAATTATCCGGGTACTTCAAACCTTAATCATAGTAATACCTGAACAGAACAAGCTGTCTTTCCTGAAAAAGACAGCTTGTTTATCATTTACGGTCCGATATTTTGATGATGTGATTATTTCTTACGTGATTCCCTCACTATGTATTCATCGCGTATTCACCCTTTAAGGCAAATACGTATTTCTGCCAGACTTTATTATATTGGGTATCGTCTCCCTGGCTCCTGATCAGCATGATTTCCTTACAATAGGCACGCTGTTCTTCTTTGGTGTTGTGCATACCATAGATCTGCAAAGCAAAGCGGGAAAAATCGCGCACCATGAAATCAAAAATCTGATTGATAATATCCTCATCCACCTTATCAAAAGCAGCCTGTTCCAAAATAAGCTGGCCGTAAACGACGATCGAAAACATCTCGCCCACAGGCAATGACCACGAAGGATCCATATCCTGTGCTTTATCCGGACCGGCTTTTTCCAGCAATTCCTTGAACAGATTAATCTGCTGAATGAAAATGTTCACATTGGAAAGCTTTCTGCTGGCTTCAAAAACGGGTTTGTAATCGTGAAACTGCACGGAACCCAGGCCTTTTGTCGGTCCCTGATTAAACAAAAACATATCATCCTTTGTGGAAAAATCAGGCGCGACCGGTGCGTATTGAGCCGGGTTGAAGAAGTAATTCTTCATGAACTTGCGAATCAGCTGAACATTGACGTGAACAGTACCCTCCAGTTTGGAGGGACCCCGGATATCGGCGGCAGCCATGTGGAAATACGTATCCTTTTCGAAGCCCTTGGCGGCAATGACTTCCCAGAGCAGATTAATCACTTCCTCAGCCTGCAATGTCACCTTCATCTTGCTGGTGGGATTGTAAAGAAGATAGCGCCTGTCTTTTTCGTTGGCATTGCGGAAATAGTCGGTGGCTCGACGCTGGTAAAGTTTCATACCCACAATGCGCAGCCAGGCATCCATGAAATTTCTTCGCACGTGCGGCATATCGGTTACCGGCATGCCGTACAATACGCGGTTGGCCGCGTGGGTGATAGCCTCGTAAAAACAATGCTCCGCCACACCGATGGAAGCCGGACCGATATTGAATTTCCCGATGTTCACCGTGTTGAGCGCCGAATCCCAGGCATGCGGTCCGCGCGAAAGGATATCGTCTCCGGTAATGGGATAATCATGAAGCGCGAAGTTGGAGACATATTCCTGATGAGAGATAACGTTCTTTTTAAGTTCATAGGCTTTATGTTTATAATTGGTGACAAAAAAAGTGTAATCGTCTGTCCCGTCCTTGATCTTGCCCAGTGTTGATACCATTTCCGCCTCATTGCCATTGCCGATATAATATTTTTCTCCATTGGCCACCCAGGTTCCGTCTTTCGCCGGCGTCAGTGTGGTTTCTGTGGAGTATATGTCCGCGCCATGCGTTCTTTCGGAAAGACCAAAGGCAAAGATCGCGCCTTTCTTTAGCAGTTCCGCAGCCTTATTTTTTGCTTTTTCATTGGGACTCATCCAGATGGGACCCAATCCCAGGATACTGACCTGGAAACAATACCAGTAACCGAGGCCGTAAAAAGCCAGCAGTTCGCTGTATTCACTGTTGCGCGCGGTATCCCAGCGGTAATCAGGATCGCCGTCGCCGTATTGGCTGGGCGTGAGAAGTTTGGCAAAAATCTGTTCCTTCCCGATGAAATCAACAAATTCCCGGTACCAAACCTTCTTATTATAGTCATCGAGCAGGCGTTCTTTTCCCATTTTCTCGAAAAAGTCGATTGTTTTTTCCATGATGGCCTTGGATCCTTTATCGGCCATCAAGCTTTGATACTTTTGGGGCTGCACTAAATAATTCATCTGAACCTCCTTTTACTAAAAAAAAGCGAGTCTTTATAAATCATACCTCCTCCGATACTTGTACATTGTACCCATTTTTTAATAAAAGAACCACTGCAAAATAAGCCAATCACAACAATTTCCACTTTTACTTGCGCCTTCTCAATCATTATGACATTTAGAAATCAGATAAAATTTACTCCTTTTAAACAGGACGTTTGCTTGGAAAAACAATCCCAGCAATATCCTTAATCGCCGGAATATTTCTCATGATGTTCGGAGTTTATTTTTTCTATAAGACAATTTGGCTAATGATTGATCAACTATAACATCTGTATTCCGCAAATTGTAATTTTTTTAATATTGATGCGACCATCCATCAACAATTATTAATATAACGTTGCTTAATACCAAAAATATGAAAACTTGTAGAACAGTTATATTGTATTTCCCTTTATTTCGTTTTCATTAAAATGAGAAAGGTACGTTAGAAATCGCGAGGAAGTTCGTCAAGCTCAGCCAGCGAAAACACCGGACCGTCGGAGCAGACATATTTGAAGCCGACGTTACAGCGTCCGCATTTTCCGATGCCGCATTTCATCCGCATTTCCAGCGAAGTCAGAATGTTTTCTTTGGAAAAGCCCAGATCGAAGAATACCGGCAGAGTGAACTTGATCATCACCGGCGGGCCGCAGATCACGGCAACCGTATTTTTGGGCGACGGCGCGACATCCTTGCAGACAGCGGGAACAAAACCTTCCCTGCCCTTCCAGGTTTCATCGCCCTTGTCCACGGTGATGATGGTTTTGATATCGTCTCTTTTTTCCCA
>DJVN01000128.1 GCA_002441205.1 Syntrophaceae bacterium UBA6255
ATGATCTCATCAATTTCATCCATATGACTTAAATAATGATCCATACGCTGGTGAACGGGATTTAATTCTTCGGCAACACGCTTGGCCAGCATTCTCTTGCAATCGGTACAACCGATCCCCGCTTTCCGGCACTCCATATCAATTTCTTTTATTTTTTCCTGTGATGAATATAAACCATGAAAAGTATACACATTGCATATTTCAGGATTTCCGGGATCGCTCTTCCTCATTCTTTTAGGATCCGTAAACATGGAACTGATTTTATGCTGCAGAATTTTGCCGCGATCACTGATATAAATAGAGTTATCATAGGATTTACTCATCTTTCTTCCGTCAATTCCCAAAAGCTTGGGAACGCTGGTTAAAAGCGGCTCCGGAACCGGGAATATTTCCTTGTAAAGAAAGTTGAAACGACGGGCTATTTCGCGGGTCAGCTCAACATGCGGAAGTTGATCAACACCGACGGGCACGCCATACGCTTTGTACATGATGATGTCGGCGGCCTGCAGCACCGGATATCCCAGAAAACCGAAAGTCGATAAATCCTTGCTGGCCAGTTCGGTTTTCATTTCCTTGTATGTGGGATTTCGCTCCAGCCAGGCCAATGGAGTAATCATGGAAAGAAGCAGGAACAGTTCGGCATGTTCCTTAACCGCCGACTGCACGAAAAGAGTGCTTTTTTGCGGATCGAGTCCGACACTAAGCCAGTCAATGACCATATTGACGATGCTGTCTTTAATGCCTTCCGTGGAACTGTATTCACTGGTAATCGCATGCCAATCGGCAACAAAATAGCAACAATCATATCGGCCGCTTTCCTGCAATGCAATCCAATTTTGCAACGCTCCGTGCAGGTTACCCAGATGCAGCTTGCCGGTGGGTCTCATCCCGCTGAGTATTCTTTTTCGCTCCAAAAAATAACTCCTTCTTAATTATTTTACTTGCCATTACGGGTATTAGATTCTTGCTTTGCGGGACTATCCCGCTGAGCTTCTCTACCGGGATAGTATCCAATCCCGATGCATCGGGATTGGATAGTTCCACTTACGCTTCGAACTGGCGCTACGCTTGTTCTTAGCGAGTGTCACTAACGAACTAAGGCCTCCGGCTATAAAATACGGAGGCCCTAGCTTTTAAGAAAACAAATTAATTTGTTATTTAACTTTACCGGCCAGATCTTTTCCTGCTTTGAATTTGACAACTTTCTTTGCGGGAATCTTGATGGTTTTGCCGGTCTGAGGATTCCGGCCTTCTCTGGCCTTTCTTTTAGTGACTGAGAACGTGCCAAAGCCTACCAGAGCCAGTCTGCCGCCCTTTTTGAGTTCTTTGGTAATCGCATCCTGAAAAGCATCCAGAGCCTTCCCCGCCTTGTCCTTGGTAATGCATGCCGTTTTTGCTATCACCCCTACTAATTCTGCTTTTGTCATTTTCTAAAATCCCCCTTTCATAAAATAAAATTTAAAATTTTATTATCAACCGCTTTCACGGTTATAACCGCAAAAATATTTCCAAGTTGCTCAAATCCGCTTATTCTCTGGCTTAGAACGATACTCTTGTCTTCAAACTAGCGTTACGACTAGCACAATAAAAATTAACAATCAAGGAAAAAAGTGGTTTTTTCGCAACAATGTCATTTTTTTATCAGTATTATCCCGCGGCAATTCAATATCAAGAAAAATTACTGACTATACTTAATCCGGCGGTCACCTTCATAAAACATTGATCAACTCTATAAAACAAATCGTCGCGCTTCTTTACAAAGACAGACCTTTATGTTAATCACGGGGGCAAAATCCGACTTATACGGCAGTGCGTTTGTCATAATTTTATTTAATGAGCATCTTATAAAAAACCGGCCGCAGTGAATTCCGATATTTTATGCGTACAAACATGGAAAAACTAAAGGGATGGATTATTCTCGGCCGTCCGCCTTTTCATACGGTCGGTGTTCTGCCTTTCATATTAGGAACACTTTTGGCAAACCAAATTAATTCCGTCTTCAGCGTCGAAATATTTATTTTTGGCGTTTTAGGGGTCATTTTGATTATGCTTTCCAGCTATCACGCAGGTGAATATTTCGACTACCGGGAAGATGAGCTATCCCAACGTTTCTATAAAAACAAATTTGCCGGCGGTTCCGGCGCCATTCCCGCCGGAAAAATATCCCGCCCTGTCGCTTTTCAAACCAGCATTATCGCTCTGCTTCTTGCCGGATTCATTGGCCTTATTTTACAATTTATTTTTAGAACTGGCCCTTACACATTGCTTTTGGGGTGCATTGGCGCCTTTTCCGGATTTTTTTACTCCACGAAGCCGGTCAGACTGGTTGAAAGGGGTATTGGCGAGATTTTTATCGGCTTTTGCTACGGCTGGCTACCTGTCGCGTCCGCCTATTACATCCAGACTAGCTCAGTTCACCCGGTTATTCACTGGATGGCAATACCCATCGGCCTGACCATTTTCAATGTCATTTTACTCAACGAATTCCCCGACTATGAAGCCGACAAGACTACAGGCAAGAAGAACCTTCTTTATCGCCTTGGAAAAAAAAGAGGAATATTTCTTTATGTTGTCTTTTCTTTTCTGGCTTCGGCGGCAGTACTTGCATCACCTTTCTGGAAAATTCCGTTTAGAGTTATTTATTTTTATTTACCTGCGCTGATTGTTTCTTTATTCATCATTGAAAGGATGTTACGCGGCAGGCATGAGGATAAAACAATGCTGGAAAAATTATGTGGATTGAATATAGCCGTCAATCTGGGCACATCCCTGGCTTACATTCTGGCATATATTTAACTAATTTTATGAAAACAAAAAAAGTGAAAGCATTTTATAACCCGCCTTCTCTGGTGCTCAAACAATTGGGCAGCTCTCTTTTGATGGCTTATTTAAACAACTGGTGGAATTACCCCGGATGGGGATTTAAATACGGTTTCCGATCCATTCCGGTGGCCAATGGCGCCTGGGGAATGGGCTGCATCGGCTATCCCGGACATCCGGTCTGGGAAGTGACCAGCGCCTGCAATTTGAGATGTATCCATTGTCACGCCGTCAGCGGTAATGCCGAAGCCGATGAATTGACCACTGACGAAGGCAAACAATTAATTGATATGATCGCCTCGGTCAGCGAATTCCGCACGTTAGTCTATACCGGAGGAGAACCGCTGGTAAGGCCTGATATTTTTGAATTGCTAAGACATTCACAGCAGGCAGGCCTGGCTAATATCATTGCTACCAACGGAACATTGATTGATGAAAAAATGGCTTTTAAATTGAAGGATCATGGGGTCGTCTGTAACGCCATCAGTATTGATGCCGCCAATCCCGACGTTCACGACATGGTGCGCAATAAACCCGGCTCCTTTGATCTGGCGATAAGGGCCATAGAAGCCACAAAGAAAGCGGGCATTATGCTGCAAATCAACACCACGGCGATGGAATACAATATGCCACATCTGCCGGAGCTGATTGATTTTGCCGATAACAGCGGCGCCGGCATCATGCTGATGTATCAACTGGTTGCCGTGGGTCGCGGGGAAAAAATCGAAAAAGCCACTTTAAAGAAAAGCGCCAACAAGTATTTAAGCGAATTAATTGCCAAAAAACAAAAAACCGCGAAGACAATCGTTGAGCCGGTCGCCGGCCCGCAGTACTGGCCTTACTTACTGGAGAAGAAAGGAATTAAAGATGGCCTCGGACTGAAACTTGCCGGAAAGGTTTTTCACGGTTGCGCGGCCGGACGCGGCTTTGTTTATGTCAAAGCCAACGGCGATGTGTGGCCCTGCCCTTTCGTGGAAATCAGTGCCGGGAACATCCGTGATTTGAGCTTTGGTGAAATTTACAGGAATTCTACAATATTTCAGAATCTGCGTCACCGGGAAGACCTTCTAAAAGGCGCTTGCGGCGAATGCAATTACAAAACGGTGTGCGGGGGCTGCAGAGGACGCGCTCACGCCTATAGCGGAGATTATCTGGAAGAAGACCCCCGATGTTTTATACGCGAGACATCAAAGCATCACCTCTAGCATTGCTTCGTTTGGTTGAGGGAGGGCCGTATGAAATTATAAAATCAATCAAGCTCACACTTCGGAAACTGAAAATAATTCCATCACATCTTGTAAAGTCCGGTAACGACATTCAACCCGGCACTCGCGGAAAGGAAAAGGATATTATCGCCTTTTTTCAGTCTACCGGCATGATACGCATCATGATAGGCAACCATGAGAGCCGACGAGTAAGAATTGCCGTACTTTTCATACAAACACTCCACGGGATGCCCGTTCAATCCCGCAGACACGGCAACCTTTTTGGTGAAACCCTTCCAGGGATGAGTAGAAACAAGTTTGATTTTAGACTGCTGGACGGAATGATTCTTGCGATAATGCTCCAGAAGTTCCTGAATCGTTTTTACCGTAAAGGCGGTAAGACGCTCGGCATAATCAGGTTCATAATCAAAGTTCATTGTTTTAATGGAATCCGCTCCACTTTTGTTGATGTCAAAAAAAGCTCTTGATCCGATATAATCATCTGCACAGGTCTTCATCTCGATGGATTGAAAACCATCATCCGGATTCTTCGACCACTCCAGAAGCATGGCCGCACCGACGGCGTTATAGGGGAAATGTTTCATTCTGGTTCTGGAAGGGTGCACGTCACCTCCCAGGATCAGGGCGCATCGGACATCGCCGTTGGACAGCAGCGCACCAGCGGCCTGGGACGCGTTCAGCATGCCGCCGGCGCCGTTGAGCATGTCAAAGGCAAAAGTATGATAACAAGGATCTTCCAACGTCAAATTGATTCCCATACGCTGTTGAATCAATGTGATCATGGCCGGCTCCATGATATTTTTGTCCCTGAAGATTCCGACATTAATCATCAGGCTTATTTCTTTCTTTTCTTTGCCGGATTGTTTGACGCAATCTTCTCCAGCCCGCGCGGCGAGTTCGACAATACTATGTGTATCCTGATCAGTACAAATCGCTGTGTGTTGAATAACCACTCCCATTCTAGGCCTCCATCCCGCCCATGGTAAAAGAAAGATGACCAAAGCACGCACCCGAAGCCAAAGCGATCAATAAAATTTTATCACCCTTTTTGATCTTTTTCTGTTTCAAACCGTTATACAGCACCAGAAACAGCGTTGTGGTCGCCGTATTGCCGTAATCCTGAACGCTCATCAGCGTGGGCAAATGCTTCATGTCGTTTACGGCGCCAAATTCTTTAAGATATAACTTGACCAATCTTTCCGTAACCTGGTGGGTAATGATATAATCGTAATTGTCCAAATGTGTCTTGTGCTTTTTCAAGTTGTTCTCGAGGAAACGGGAAGCGTCGCCGAGTGATTCGTGCATTTCCTTGGGTTTGGCCACCATGCACGGTTTGCCGGATATCTCACTCGGCCTGCCAATGCATAGATGTGCGTAATCGGCAATGGTCATAAGTTCAATATAGTCAATGCCTTCAGTGTCATCAACGGCGGCATCCATGATAAAAGCCGCTCCCGCATCGCCGACAGTAAGGGAAGCAAACTGACCATCGCAATAATCGTTGATCTCGTGCAAGGCGGTTTCAGCAATGGGGGTAATCGCTTCTCCGCTGACCACCATGCCGTTTTTGACCACACCCATTCTGATCATCGCGTTGAGCAGATAAGCGCCGGTCATCAT
>DJVN01000187.1 GCA_002441205.1 Syntrophaceae bacterium UBA6255
GTTTCGCGAAGACCTTTATTACCGCTTGAATGTCATACCCATTGTGATCCCTCCGCTCAGGGAAAGAAGGGAGGATATCCCGCTGCTCATTGATAATTTTATCGAGAAATATTCAAAAATGTTTGAAAAAGAAATCAGAAACATTTCTTCGTATGCCGGGGAACTGTTAATGAATTATGATTTTCCGGGTAATGTCCGCGAATTACAAAACATCATTGAACGTGGCGTCGCCATGGAAAGTTCCAACATCATTTTACCGGAGAGTTTGTCCTTTGGCGCACCCAAGTTTGATATTGATATTACGGACAACGGAATTGATTTAAATGCTGAAATGGACAAAATAGAAAAAATGCTGATCGAAAAGGCCCTGCAGAAAACAAAAGGATCTAAAAAGAAAGCCTCAGAATTATTAAAAATTTCTTTTGATTCATTGCGGCATCGCATCGATAAATTGGGCATTGAATAGATTTATAAAATCAAGATGTGAGGATGCAGAGGAATCATTCTCAATTCCGGTATAATATTTCTTTTTTCTTGACATTTCAGTCATATTTGCTTTATATCCGTGTGGCAACAGGTATCAGAAAAATGTTAAAAATTATTTATTCAAAAAAGGCAGGATTTTTTTATTTTTTTAGTTTTAGCAACAAGGTCTGCCTTATAGATTCATGACCATTAAAAAGGGAAATGAACCGTGGGCAGATACAATCCCACGGTTTTTTTTTGCCATAGATTTAACTGTAATCATTAAAAAAAATAAATGAGAAGGGGAGGAAATTTTAGTATGAAAAATAGAATTTGGATTGCAATTTTATGCGCTGTTTTTTTGATAGCCGGCGCCGGCATGACAGACGCCAAGACGATCAAAGTCGGTGCCGCCATTAATTTGACCGGCCCGGCTTCCACCTGGGGCAAGTTTCATGAAAAAGGTCAACGCGACTATTTCCGTTACGTCAATGACGTTAAGGGCGGGATTCACGGCAACAAGATTGAAATGATCACGGTAGATACGGCTTATAAAGTGCCGGAAGCAATAGCCGCGGTGAAAAAATTTGTTCTACAGGATCAAGTAGATATGATTGCCACATGGAGCGCCGGCGAAGGACTGGCCGCCAAACCTATTATCCAGGAATACAAAGTTCCCACCATCAATTATTCCACCAGTTGGGAAATTCTGGAAAAACCAATTGATTATATGTATTTACCTTTCGGCAGTTATAAGATGGATTGTTATGCCGTGCTGGAATACATTAAAGCCATTCACAAAGGCAAAAATGCGCCCAAAGTCGGTCTTTTGACATACAATAATGCCTATGGGCGTTCCATCCATGCGCCGAGCGAAGAATACGCCAAAAAGTTGGGGATTAATCTGGTGGCCAAGGAAGAATTTCCGCCGAAGACAGTTGATCTCAACACGGAACTTCTCCGCCTTCAGAAGGCAGGCGCAGAGTACGTCTTCATTCAGATGCTTCCTTCCGCGATCATTACGGCTTTCAAGAGCGCCGACCGTATAAAATACAATCCGGTTTTTCTGGGAACCTGGACGTCAACCGACCCCGATTTTTTCAAGATGGGTAAAGGCCTGATTCGCGATCGCCTGATTATGCAATTTCCCGGCGGTTTGCCTTCGGATAAGGATTCTCCGGGCATCAAAGTCATGCAGGAACTGTGGAGCAGATACAAAACCGTCAATTCTTTTGATGCCGCCTACTGGGAAGGTGTTGTGGTCGGCATGATTATGGAAAGAGCTTTTGTCCGCGCCTATGAGAAGTCGAAAGACATCAATCCGGCGACCATCAATGCAGCGCTGGAATCATTCAAAAATGAAGATTTCGGCAAACTCATGCCGAATGTAACCTATACCAGAAACAACCATGAAGGCTCGTTTACCGCGCGCATGGTGAATGTTAGTGAAGACGGAACATATATACCGCTGACCAATTTTTACATTCCGGGCAAGGATAAGATCAAACTGGTTAAATAAATAGCTGAAGTATTTATGGGGGCGTTGCCGGAGCTTACAGAAACACTCGGCAATGCCCCCGTGCACAAAGGTTTCAAGGATATTTACAGAGGTTTTAATGAAGGCTTTTCGCAGCCGGCCGTCGATCATGATCAACCGGCGGGAAGATGATAAAAAAGCTGAGCTGGAAATTCAATGTTTGCGCTTGAGTTTTGGAGGTGTCGTTGCCGTCAAGGATGTTGACCTTCAGGTTCACACCGGTGAATTGATGGCGATTATCGGTCCCAACGGGGCCGGTAAAACAAGTCTCCTGAACTGTATCACCGGTTTTTATCGCGCCCAGCAGGGCAAAATAATCTTCAACGGAAAAGACATTACTAATTTACATACCCACGAACTGGTCGGTGTGGGCATCGGCAGAACGTTTCAGAACATAGAACTTTTTCCGGGCATGACCGTTCTGGCCAACATGACCCTGGCGCGTCATATTCATTGTCAATACAGTTTTATGAAATCATTTCTTTTTTCCAAATCGGTCCGGGACGAAGAAATCCGTCACCGGCAGATTCTGGAAGAGATAATTGATTTTCTGGAAATGCAACCCATCCGTAAAAAAACAGTGGGGTCTCTTCCTTACGGTATGCAGAAGCGGGTCGAATTGGGAAGAGCGTTGGCTTTGGAACCGAAGCTTTTAGTCCTCGATGAGCCTTTTGCCGGAATGAACATGGAAGAAAAAGAAGACATGGTCCGCTTTCTTCTGGAGTTGAACAAGAGATGGGGTCTGACAATGATTCTGGTTGAACATGATATGTCCATTGTGATGAGCATTTCCCAGCGTATCATGGTTCTGAATTTCGGAGAAAAACTGGGTGAAGGAAATGCTGAGGAAATCAGCGCAAATCCTGAAGTGATTAAAGCTTATCTGGGCGAAGCGGAAGCTTTGTAAATTATTTAAGGCGTTGTATTTTGAGTAAAGAAGCGCGACATATAACGAAACGTAACTTAACCCTTCCGCAAGTGTTAATGGAAAATGCCGCTTTATATGGTGATACAAAAACGGCAATCCGGGAGAAGGCCTACGGTATCTGGCAGAAATATACCTGGTCGGATTATCTTTGCTATGTTCAGAAAACAGCCGCCGGATTTGCGTCGCACAACCTTAAGCGTGGCGAAAATGTCTGCATGATTGTTCACAACCATCCGGAATGGCTCTTCTCCGAACTGGCCGCTCAAACTTTGGGCGCGACAACGCTCAATCTTTTTACGTCCTCCATTGCGGATGAGCTGGCTTTTTCTGTGAAACGTATAAACTCTCCTATTGTTGTCGTGCAGGATCAGGAACAGGTGGATAAACTTCTGGAAGTCAAAGAAAAACTGCCTCAGACCAGGAAGGTCGTCTATATCGATCCTACCGGTATGACATCATATAGTGATGACCCGTGGCTGATGAGCTATGCTGAACTTCTGGAAGCCGGCGAAAAATTTATTAAAGAACATCCGGATTATATTGAAAAGGAGATAAATAAAAGCCGTCCTGATGATGTCGCTATTATGATTCAGACATCGGGGACCACCGGCGTTCCCAAACTGGCCATGTTATCGCACCGTAATCTCACCACGATGGCTGCTCAATGGGTGGAAGAAACCAAAATCGAACCGGAAGAAAATTGGCTTTCCATGTCGCCACCGGCGTGGATTGTTGATCAGATGTGGGGGATGGGCGTTGCGCTGGGCAGCGCCATGTGCATGAATTTTCCGGAAACGGCGGAAACCGTTCTGGAAGATTTCCGGGATATCGGTCCTTCGATGGTTATTACGTCATCCCGCTTCTGGGAAGATATGGCCTCGCGCATCCGGGTAAAAATATCCGATGCCGGCTGGGTCAAAAAGAAACTGTTTTATCTTGGTGAGAGAATCGGCAAATCCGTTGTGGAAAAACAATCACATAAGCAACCCCTGCCGGTATCTCTGAAGGCTCTATATAAAGTCATGTCGGTTTTAGTTTATAAACCGCTTCTGGATCGTCTGGGATGCGCCCGTTTTCGCAGTGCCTTCACCGGCGGCCATCCCATCAGTCCGGATGTCATTCATTTTTTTCGCGCCATCGGTCTGAATTTGAAACAGTGCTATGGACTGACGGAATCCTGCGGCATCTTTCAAATACAGCCCGATGATGAAGTCAAGCTGGAAACCGTGGGCAAGCCCATGGCGTTGACCGAGGTAAAAATTGCCGAAGATCAGGAAGTGCTCGTGAAGTCCGAAGCTAATTTTTCCGGTTATCATAATGATTATGAATCAACACAAAATGCTTTTGAGAACGGCTGGCTCAAAACCGGTGACGCCGGATATATTGACAACGACGGTCATTTGCTGATTATCGGACGCAAAGAAGATATTATCCGTAATAAAAGCGGCGAGGCGTTTTCGCCTGATTTTATCGAGACACGTCTCAAATTCAGCCCGTATATTAAAGAAGCCGTTACGTTTGGTGAGGCGCGTCCCTATATCACGGCCATGATTAATATTGATATGGGCAATGTCGGTAACTGGGCTGAAGACAGAATGATTCCCTACACGACGTATATGGATCTTTCCGCGCAGTCGGCGGTGGAAGAGTTGATTCTGAACGAAGTGCGTCAGGTCAACGAACAGCTTCCAGACGTCATGAAGATCAAAAAATTTGTTCTGCTCTATAAACTGCTGGACGCGGATGACGAGGAACTGACGCGAACCGGCAAGGTGCGCCGCCGTTTTGTTTACGGCCTGTATCTCAAGATCATCGAGGCAATGTACAATAATTTTAAAAATGTTGAAGTTACCGGCAAAGTGAAGTATCGCGATGGAAGAATCGGCGAGATAGAAACAACAATCAATATTATCAACGTAAGTTAAAGGAATATTAATGGAATTTTTTCTGCAATTACTGGTTAACGGCGTTTGCGTCGGCCTGCTCTACGGCATTTCGGCAATGGGCTTTGTCATGATTTTCAAATCATCGAGCGTCTTGAATTTCGCCCACGGCGAACTGCTCGCGCTGGGTGCTTTCTTTTTTTTATCCCTGGTAACCTGGGCGCAGCTTCCGGTGTATGTCGCTTTTATCCTGACTATGATCGGTTGTTTTTTACTGGGGTTTCTCATCGAGAGATTCTTTTTACGTCCCTTAATTGGCGAGAAACTTATATTTGTTATCATGCTGACCGTAGGGCTGGCGGCTATGTTCAAGGGATTTATTCTGCTGATATGGGGAGGCAATCTGCATACCTATCCCGAATTTCTGCCGGAAGCGATGGCTTTACAATTCGGTTCGATTTATGTCGCGCCGGTTTATTCGGCGACGCTGATTATCAGCGTTCTCTTTCTGACGGCATTCGGATTGTTCTTTAAAAAATCCGCCCAGGGTATTTATATGCGTTCGGTTGCCGACAATCAAAAAGCGGCGCTGTCGCTGGGCGTGCATGTGCGCAGAGTGTTCGCGCTTTCCTGGGCGATCGCGGCGCTGGTTGCTGCCATGAGCGGTATTGTTCTGGGGATCATTAATGGCGTCAATGTCCATGATTTGAGCTCCATCGGCCTGAAGGTCTTTCCGGTTGTGATTCTGGGCGGACTGGACAGCATCGGAGGGGCGATTATCGGCGGGATTATTATCGGGCTTCTGGAAACCTTTACCGGAGGATATTTATCACCATCGTTACGCGATGTCGTTCCCTATATTGTCTTGGTATTTATTTTGATGGTCAAACCTTACGGATTATTTGGTTTGGTGGAAATAGAAAGAGTGTAGAAAATGCAAATAAAAAGAAAATTATCTTTTCATCCCTGCGGCAATTATCGTGAAACCTACGAGCAGGAATTAAATATTTTCGAAACGGATTTCGGCCGTTTATGGATGTGTGTTTTTCTGGGAGTGCTCTTCTTTGTCGCTCCGTTTGTTCTAAATCCTTATATGCTCTACATTGTCAATACGATAGGCATTGCCGCCATTGCCGCCATCGGATTGAATATTCTCATCGGTTACACAGGCCAGATTTCTCTTGGACATGGCGCATTTTTCGGTGTGGGCGCTTATGCCGCGGCTATTCTTGCCACAAGATGGGGCGTAGGTTTTTACATTGCAATTCCTGCGGCCGGAATCATTACCGCACTCGTCGGCATGGTATTCGGCATACCTTCCGGCAGATTAAAAGGTCTGTACTTAACAATTGCCACACTGGCCGGGCAGTTTATCATTGAGTACGTCTTGATTCAATGGGAAAGCCTCACCAAAGGAACCATGGGCATTACGTTGCCGTCACCGGAAATATTAGGCTGGCAGATATCGGGTGACAGGATGTTCTTCTTTCTGATTTTTATTTCTCTGGTCTGCATGACGTGGTTTGCGGTAAACATCATTCGCAGTAAATACGGCCGTGCCTTCATCGCCATCCGTGATAATGACCGCGCCGCAGAAGGCATGGGTATTCCGATTTTTAAGTACAAACTTTTATCCTTTGGCATCAGTTCTTTTTATGCCGGTTTTGCCGGAGCTTTGTGGGCTTATTACATGGTCAGCATTACAACGGAACCATTCAATCTGGGATTGTCGGTTGAATATATCGCCATGGTCATTATCGGCGGTATGGGAAACATTCCCGGTGCGATTTTCGG
>DJVN01000168.1 GCA_002441205.1 Syntrophaceae bacterium UBA6255
CTCTTTTTGAGTATACCCCTCACTTCGTTCGTTTTCAGCTTGTCTCACTATATCCCTCAATATGCTGAGGCTCCACCAAATATTGAGGCCAGACAAATTTTTTCATCTTTTTTCGCTGCTCTCTCCCGTTAATCTAACATGCTGTTATTAAAGGATGAATTAAAGTATCTGCTCCTCCATCGGCTATTGGCAGGATAATTGCTGTTCATCCAATGAGAATTTTAAATAGGATGCTCTGCAGGAACATATGAGCTGCAAAAACTCAAAGGGATAAGGGAAGTTCTATCGCGACACTTAATCAAATCAAGCTACTACACAACTGCCAGGGAAGAGGAGGTAAAGTCATGAAGGGATTTTTGCGGGGATTATTGTTGTCAGTCTTGTTGGGAATCGCACTCACATTCGCCGGATGTAGCGGTGGCGGAGGTGGCGGTGATGACGACATCAATCCGCCGGATGCCACGGCGCCGACCGTAGTCGTGCAGCCTTTGCCAATGCCCGGCCCCTATGCGGTTGCGTGCACCAACGTTGCCCAGAGTTTCAATCCAGAGTGGGATGAAGAGGATGTTAAAAGCTATTGGGAAGGCACGGGGCATTATGTGACCGAGCTGCTGACGGATCCCGATAATACGCTGATTGCCAGGGTGACCGCGCCTCTGGACACTGAGCTCTACGGTTCCTTCGCTGGTGAGGAGGTTGATTTCGTGGTTATCGCGTGCTATCCCACTACAGCCGACAATGCTTATTCCAACTATCCGTTGCCGACCGGCGATGTCGTGCCACACATGCAGACCGGATCAGATCCGCCTTTATTTGCGGATGCCTCGGCTCGTTATCCGGTGGTTGCGTTTTCGCATGGCTTCGGCGACAGCCCCATCTCCTCCTCCGCGTACTTTACGGCAATGTCCGCTTTCGCGAGTAACGGTTACGTTGTAATAGCCCCGTTTCACGGCGACTTTCGCTTTTCCGACCTCAATATCGACAACCTCGGCGACGTAATTTCACTGGTGGAGAATCAGGAAGACTTCACGGCGCTGCAGGCACTGCGACCGCTTGCAGTATCCGCGGCGCTTGACCTCGTGCTCACTCATCCTCAATGGCAAGGTCATATCGATGAAACAAAGATTGGCGGTTTCGGGGCAAGCATGGGCAGCGAGACAATGCTGCTGTTGGCCGGCGCCGGCCTGACAACCTCATACTTCGACATCGGGGATTCGTGGAAACAGGTCACCCGCGATACACGGATTAAGGCGGCGGTTGGCTATGTGCCTTATTTCGGACAGCCGATACTGCCGGCATTCGGACACGACCAGGATGGGCTCGAAGGCATCAATATGTCTTTCCTCGGCATCAGCGGGACGGCGGATACGGTCGCTCCGATGAGCGAAGTGGAAATCGGCATGTCGCGCCTAACCGGGACCCGCGAATTGGTTGCTCTCTCCGGTGTGGAACATGGTTTCGATCTTGCTTCGACCAATGACATCTTTACATGGGCGCTTCTTTTCCTTGACGCGGAACTCCGTGGAAACCTGGCGACAAAAACGCAGCTCTCGACGATGGGAAGCGTTGCGGGCGGTGGCGACGACAGCGTCGTGATCTTCTACAACGGCCTGTAATTTGAATGACGAGGGCGCCACGGCGAATTGTTGCCATGTGAAGGAGAAAAACAATGAATGAAGTACGAAAAAAAAGCATAGAGAAAAACATAGATGACTTTTGTGAACTCCAAAAGTTATCTAATGATCTCGAGCAACAAATAGACAGCGTACAGGTGCGTTTGAGTAAAATTGGGAGTGATCTTTATGAAGATAAGCCCAAAGAATATCTCCGGGATGTCATAGAGTGCCTCAAGGGTCGCGCTGAACTGGAAGATAATAACAATGTGAAGAATTTATTATTTGATGTGGAAAATCACTATAATAAGTATGATGAATTTAATGAAGATCACTCAAAATACTCCCCTTCCGCGGAAAAACTGCTGGGACAAAGCGAAAAGAAGCGAACGCAAGATGAAGAGAAAGTTTCGATGCTTAAGGAAAAACTCAAAAATTACTAATAAACAGGGATCGGGACGGATGTTTTTCATCCGCCCTTTTAAATCATGATATAAAAGCCCATACAACTTCAAAGATTAGAATTTTAAACCATTCAACCCTACGAGGGGAGCAAAGAGGACAATCCGATGAAGAATCAATCACTTCGTGTATTAATGGTTGAAGACTCGGAAGATGATGAACTGCTTTTAATCCGTGAGCTTAAAAAGGGCGGATACAATTCGGTGTATGAACGGGTGACAAGCGCTGCCGCAATGAGAAAAGCTCTTAAAGAGAAGGAATGGGACATTATCCTTTGCGATTATATGCTGCCCAGATTTAATGCTCCTTCAGCCATTTATATATTGAAGGAAGCAAATCTTGACATCCCTCTCATCGTTGTCACCGGCACTGTCGGGGAAGAAACGGCCATCGAGTGTATGCGTTTCGGCGCCAACGATTATATCATGAAACCTAATTTGTCCCGTCTTTGCCCGGCAATATCCAGGGCGCTGGATGAGGCGGAAATAAAAAATAAGCATAAGCAGGCGGAAGAGTTGCTGAACGCTTCGGAAGTCCGATATCGGCGGCTTTTTGAGTCGGCGAAAGACGGGATTCTTATTCTTGATTGCGATACGGGAACAATTATTGACGTTAATCCATTCCTGATTGACTTGCTGGGTTATTCGCGTGAACAGTTCATCGAGAAGGCTGTGTGGGAACTGGGACCCTTTAAGGATATTATTCCCAACCGGAACAAATTTCTGGAATTGCAGCGTCAGGAGTACATCCGTTACGATAATTTGCCTTTGGAAACCATTGATGGACGGCTTGTTAATGTTGAATTCGTCAGCAATGTCTATGAAGAGGCCGACACCAAGGTGATTCAGTGCAATATTCGTGACATCACCAAGCGAAAGGAAGCGTTGAAGGCGCTGCAGGAGAGCGAAAAGAAATACCGGGAACTGAGCATCATCGATGATCTCACGCAGCTTTACAATTCCAGGCATTTTTACGCTCAGCTCAAAATAGAAACAGAACGGTCGAACCGCTATGAACAGCCTTTGACCCTTCTGCTGATGGATATCGACAAATTCAAGGAGTTCAACGACACATACGGCCATATTGAAGGGGACAATGTGCTGTCTCAATTCGGCAAGCTGTTGAAAGGATGCCTGCGCGAGACCGATTCCGCTTATCGTTACGGTGGTGAGGAATTTACAATCATATTGCCGATGACCACCATCGAAGATGGAACTATCATGGCGGAAAGAATACAAGCGGCATTAAGAGAAAAGGCTTTTTCCCCGGTATCGGGTCAAAAAATTTATATAACGGCGAGTATCGGTATTGCTCAGTACAAGCCGCAGGAAGAGATGAAAGCGTTCGTTCGCAGGGTCGACCAACTCATGTATCAGGCTAAGAAAAAAAGAAAACACAGTCTTTATGCTGCAGCATAGCGTTAAGAACAAGTCAAGTGTTAACAGAAGATCTGACAACTGTCCACCATTGAACATTACTATAGCTGATTTTATTCAGGGTTCTGAAAGAATAAAGGAGATTAATCACCTCTCAATGTCACCCTCAACATCTTGAGGTTCCACCGCATGTTGAGGCCAAACAAATCATTTCATACATCCCCATAAATTCCTCTTATTAATCTAACCACCTACTATTAAAGGGTGAATTAAAATATCTGATTGTTTTCGGTAGTTGGCAGGCTACTTGCAATTAATATTTTTACGATATTGGCATTAGATAAATTAATGTCATTTATAGAAAGCGCAAGGAGGTGAGAAGTATGTTAGTTATGCGCACCGATAACCATTATGATTACGTCAAGGATACTATGCTGAACAGCCTGATTAAATCGAAAGAGATTGTTAAATTCAAGCGTAACACAGAATGGGTAAAAGCAGAGACAGCACCGAAAGTGAATAACAAGCAGGATAGAGTATTTAACGGCAACAATAGATTAGCGATTAATGATCTAATTTTTGTCCGCGCAGATCGCAGGGCTAATAAGTGAGCACTCTGCCTTGTTCCAACTTGTATCTATACAAATGAGCAGTACCTGCTTCATATTGTAGTTGTTAGAATTTATTGTGAGACTCAAATTTCAAAAGCGTAGCGCATTGCAATGTGTAAGTCGAACTATTCTGCGTAAGCATGGATATAATACCCCGCCCCTTGGGGCGGAATTAGGGTACAGGGCTTGCCTTGGGTTTCATACCCGTGATTGTGCGAATGATTTATAATCACTGTCGGCTATTATGTTAATTCAATAGCTGCGACCTGCCCCCAATACTCATACTAAACAGCCCGACAGTCACATTGAAATATAGCTTAGGAGGACAGCCATGATCAACGACGGTTTCACCAAGGAGTTGGATATCCCTTTTGAGATATCCATTGATATGATGAGAGAGGCTTTGAAAAAAAATGGATTAGGGATTCTGACAGAAACCGAAATTAATCAGAAAATAAGGGAAAAACTGGGCATTGATATGAGAAAATACGTCATTATGGGTGCTTACTATTCTACGAATGCAAACGAAGCGATTCTTCCCGAGGGAATCATCAACCACAGGCTTCCCTGCAACGTGATTATCTATGAAGATGTTAACAAGACGGTACTTCATGTTTATGATCGGCAGGTGTCATACCGGTGATTGAAAATGTGGAACTTCAAAAAGTCGCATATCAAAAACAACTAAAGGATAATTTATCCTTTAGTAATAGATATAATGCAAATTGTTTTCCCGAAAAATTATTTTTATAAAAAACTAGTATGAAAGGAGAATGTTATGAAAAAAGTAGTCATGTTAGCAGCGGCCATCATGCTGTCAGCTTATGCCATAGTGGCGCATGCTGAAGTGAAGGCCGGATCGTTTACTGTCACGCCCTTTATTGGAGGTTATATTTTCGAAGGCAATGAAATTGACAAGGCATATGACAATGAAGACACCTATGCCGCTGGTTTGCGTGCCGGTTACAACTTTACAAAACATTTTGGTGTGGAAGGATTTTTCAACTATGTTCCAATGGACAATAAAGATTGGAATGATGACAATGAAGTTGAACTGTTTGGTTACGGTATTGAAGGTCTCTATCATTTCATGCCCGAGAGCCGTTTTGTGCCTTTTGTGGCAATTGGTGTGGGAGGAATTCATTATGACGCGCTTCCCGGTGACCCCAACAACAGGAATAAATTGGCTCTTGATTACGGCGCCGGCCTGAAATTATTCGTAACGGACAATATTGCTCTGAGGGCTGATGTTCGCCACGTCATTCCCTTCAATGACACCTATAACAATTTCCTTTACACTTTTGGCATTACCTTCGCTTTTGGCGGAGCAGAGAAGGAGAAAGTTGTTGAAGCCAGGGTTGAAGAACCACCACCACCTCCTCCCCCTCCCCCTCCCCCCAAACCGGTTATTATTGAAAAAGGCAGACAGACACTTGATGTGAAATTTGATTTTGATAAATCAACCATTAAGGAAGGTTACAACAAAGACATCAATGATCTGGTTGAAGTGATGAAAGATTATCCCGATCTTAACGTCGTAATCGAAGGGCATACGGATAGTGTGGGTACTGATGCTTACAATAAAAACCTTTCCCAGGAACGAGCTGACGCCGTCAAGAAATACATGGTCGAAAAAGGCGGTATTGATGCAAATCGTTTGGACGCAAAAGGGTTTGGTGAGGAACGACCTATTGCTTCCAATGATACAAAAGAAGGGCGTTTGCAGAACCGTCGTGTAGAAGCGGCCGTCGATTATATAATCGAGAAGTAAATTTTCCGGTTCTGATAAATTAACAATAATCAAGAACCCCGCAACTTAATGCGGGGTTCTTGATTATATGCATAAGTTCAGCATAGTCTGGTCGGAGACGAAAAAACAAAATTGGCCGAATTGTCCGTCTCCCTTCGATGTAGCCCTCAATATGCTGAGGTTCCGCCGCATGTTGAGGTCAAACGAATCATTTCATACATCCTCATAATTCCCTGTTATAGATCTAACCACCTACTATTAATAGATGAATTAAAAATTCTGATTATTTCCGGTTGTTGGCAGGTTAGTTGCAACTACTCTCCGCATGATGTTGATCATAATGCGAGTGCCCTTCTTCAGAAGCGTATGGAATTGTCACAAGCGCTTTCTTCACTATCCGGTTCCATACCGATGCAGAAGGGATGCCCGTCCAGAAGATAAATCAAAAACCTAAAGGAGAATAGTATGAAATCGAGCAATCAAGACAAAGTAGAAAGCACGTTTCACAAAATTAAGGGGAAGGTCAAGGAAGCCGCCGGTAAAGTAAGCGACAATCCGAAGTTGGAAACAGAAGGTACCGTTGAAAAGATGACCGGCGAGGCTCAGGAAAAGGTCGGTCAGGTCAAGAAGGTTTGGGGGCAGTAGCAAGAGAACGCATAAGTTTGGGTACGATTCATATAAAAGATTTTTTAATGTGTGAAAGTAGCCCGATTAACCATTTTTTATTCAACCAGATTAAAAGAAAGGATGAAGATTATGAACAACGTTTATAAAGTTATCGAAATTATCGGAAGTAGCGTTAAATCATGGGAAGATGCTGCAAAAAATGCTGTTGAAGTCACAGCAAAAAGCCTGAAAGAAATAAGGATTGCTGAAGTAAAAGAACTCGATATGAGAGTTGAAAAAGGAAAAGTTGTGGAGTATCGGGCGAAATTAAGAATATCGTTTAAGTATAAACCTGAATAGATATTTGCGATCAAGCTAGCTGCCACACTTATTCTACCACGGCTCTGCGCGCCTGGGATAATTTCCAATCCCGATAAATCGGGATTGGAAAATTCGACTAACGCTTCTCCCAATAAAATCGGGATTAGCGGGTGTCATTAGGAGAAAATTATGAAAAAAATATTACTTTCGTTGTTATTGACAGTTGTTTTTGCAGTGCCTGCTTTTTCACAGATGAGGAATATGCCCATGCGAGGTCATGGGGGAGGATATGGGTATATGATGGAAATGGGTCATATGGACATGATGGGCGGCGATATGATGTGCATGAAATATGCCGATAAGCTGGGGCTTACCGATGACCAGATGGCGGAGATGAAATCCATGCAAAGGGAAATGCAAAAAAAGCAGATCAAATCCCATGCTGATCTGAAACTTGCAGAAATCAAATTTATGGAAACCATGGAAGTGAAAGATTTTGATCTGGGTGATGCGAAATCAGCCGTTAAAAAAATTGGAGATATAAAAACAGATCAACATCTGGAAATGTTAAAGGCCATGAAAGAGATGCGGAATATTTTGACTGACGAACAATTTAATAGCATGCAAAAGCAGTGCATGATGATGGGTCACAAAAAACCGGGTAAGAGAATAATTTATAAAACGGCTCCGAAAAATCCAAATCCTAAAAAATAGCGAACGACATGAAGGATATGAAACGCTGAAGAAATCGATCATATTTTACCCTGAATAACCTAAGCATTTGAAGATGTTTAGGTTATTCAGGGGGTTGGTATTCATTTACATACAAGGCTGAATTTCTTATGGTTCAACGATGAAGAAGCAAGACATTATCAAACGCGTATTGTTAAAGGATACCACTGTGTCCATCCGGCCGATCAGCGCCAATGACTCTGGTATGGAACAAGAGTTTATACGGCACCTGTCGAAAGAATCCCGCTATTTCCGCTTCATGATGTCGCTGCGGGAATTGTCGCCGAAGAAGCTCAAGTATTTCACCGAAATTGATTACAACCGGCACATGGCCTTTGTTGCTACTATCAGGTGTGATGATGAAGAAGTGGAAATCGGAGTTGCGCGTTATGTATTTACCGAAATTCCTGATTGCTGCGAGTTTGGTATAACGGTGGACGATGCCTGGCATGGCAGTGGTGTGGCAGGTTTGCTGATGATTTCACTGGAAGATACGGCACGCGAGTGCGGGTTCAAGACGATGGAGGGCATCGTGCTTCCGGGCAACGACAAGATGCTCAAATTCGCGCAGAAACGCGGCTTCAAAACTCACTATGTTAAGGGCGAGGCCGATACCGTACACATATCTCTGCAGTTGTGATCCGGCAACAGGCTGCCCATATTTCTGTTATCCACAAATCATCAGACCTTTAAAAAAATGGATATAATCCGGAATGGTTCTATTTAAGTTAATCGTCTTAGATTTACGCCCTAAATGACCTCGAGGGGCCCGCGGGGAGAGGAAAGAAAAATGTGCCTGGCTTTCCGCAGCGGATTAGATTATCATACAGAAAAACCAGTTTAAATATTCTGCGAGAGAGAAATCATGCTAAATAATTTCTTGAAAAAGTTTTTATTTTTGATGATTATTTTTTTGCTTGTCAGTTGTGCTTCTCAAAAATCCATGGCTCCGTTTAACGCCGCAGATGTCCATCCAAAATTTTATTTAGCCCAACCGGATCAGAAGATAGATAACCCTGTCACTGAAAAACAGATAGCTGTTTCTGAAGCAGAACCTGTGCCGGAAAATGTTGCCATTACTCTGAATGTACAATTTGACACCGGCAAGGCAAATATCAAACCTGAGTATCACAATGACATTAAGAAAATTGCCGATGCGATGAAACAATATCCTTCAACGTCTGTGGTTATAGCTGGACATACAGACAATGTCGGCAAAGAGTTGGTCAATGTTAAGCTCTCCTACCTTCGTGCCGCTAATATAAAAGCATATCTTGTTCAGAATTTTGATATCGACAGTTCACGTATTCGGGTGATCGGGTATGATTACCAAAAACCAATCGCCGGCAACAAAACGGCCAAAGACAGGCAAGCAAACCGTAGAGGCGAAACCCGAATTGAAACCAATGAATCTTCTGAAAATTTATTCTCTTTCTTTGAAGATTCCGATCTTCCTCAAGGCGGCTTTTCCATAGTCAATCAGGAAACCATTGATGAAAAGATTAAATCGTTTAAGGAACAGTATGGGGTCGCAGCCTATGCTTCAAAAACAGTTCAAACACCTACACTGGAACTTTATAAAATGTGGCGCGGGGTCTTTTCTCATTGTGCCATTCGTATCGAAACAGAGGCTAATTCATTTTATCAGCTTGAACTGCAATCTTTGTCTGATTTAAAAAAAGCGGGCATGAAAGATTACCATCAGATCGGGGCGGCAATATCCTTATTCGGAATGATCAGAGATCAAATGGATGTTGTTGAATTTACCGATAAAAATGAACGGGCAAAACTGGATAGTAAAGGGCTCAATTATGCAACAATGCCAATTTGCATTGACAATAGAGCCACCAGGAAATCAACCCCATGGTATCAGGATTGCCTGCGTCGCTATGCCGGAAGTTACAATCCTGAAAATGCTCTAAAAGCCGGGAAACGGACAAAAGTATTCGAATATGATCCGGTAACCCACAATTGCTGTAACTTCGTTGAAGAGGCGCTGAAAGCTTGTGGACTGGAACATTGTTTTGATTTGGGAAAAAGCACTGGCCTTGATCACAAAACAGGTCCGCTGGAAGAATAAACAAAGGAATTCCTACGGCGCTTTATGCCTGGGATACTAAGAGGTGATCATAATCACGCTGCGCTCGCA
>DJVN01000136.1 GCA_002441205.1 Syntrophaceae bacterium UBA6255
TCGTATCGGTGCTCACCAAGGTGGTAAAGGAGCAACAGGAGACTATTCAAAAGCTGGAGCAACGGCTTCTTGCATTGGAAGAAAAGTAAAAATAAAAATAGTTGCAACAAAGTAAGGGCAGGGTCAGTAATGGCGCTGCCTTTACTTTATGATTTTTTCAATCTTTAGTCGGAGATGAAATTTTATTCAGTATTATGATATAGATGAGGCGTTAGCGTATATTTTGTGAAGAAATTGATTTTCGCGATTAAAGGGAACTGAAAAAACAATGTTCAATAAACTAAATATTAATCACCAAAAACAGAAACTTTTTGTTTATATTGTTTTAACTCTGATCACTCTTGCCGTTTTCTGGCAGGTGCATGAATATGACTTCATCAATTTTGATGATGACTTTTATATCACACACAACAGTCGTATCCAGTCAGGAATTACGCCGGAAAATATTCACTGGGCGTTCAATACAAAGTATTATGGTTTATGGAATCCTCTCGTCTGGCTGTCCTTTATGGCCGATTATCAGCTCTATGGTCTAAATGCCGGCGGTTATCATTTAACCAATCTTCTTTTGCACATCTTTAGCACATTGTTGTTGTTCTGGCTTTTCCACCGCATGACCGGTGCTGTCTGGAGAAGCGCTTTTGTTGCCGCTTTTTTTACGCTGCATCCTCTGCATGTGGAATCAGTCGCCTGGATTGCTGAAAGAAAAGACACATTGAGCGCTTTTTTCTGGATTCTCACTTTGTGCCTGTATGTCCATTACACGGAAAAACCGGTTATCAGCAGATATCTGCTGATTCTTTTTTCCTTTATCTGCGCGCTGATGAGCAAGCCCATGGTTGTCACGCTGCCGCTGATTTTGATTCTTCTGGATTACTGGCCGCTTAAACGTATTGGGCAGCGGGGAATCACATCTGACAAAAAAGACGTTGCGCCCGTTGCCGAAAATCACAGAAAAAAGAAAGACAAATCCGGGAAAAAAGCTCTGCAAAAAAATATATTTCAATCACCCCAATTACCGGGAAAAAGGTTTGCCGGCATAATGCCGGTTTGGCAACTGAAGGAAAAACTGCCTTTCTTTTTTTTATCCTTTGTTTTGGCTGTCATAACATTTTATAATCCCGACGCTTCTCATGCGTCCTATCTTCCTGCCTTCAAGGAGTTTCCTCTTGTTGACCGGCTAATGAACGCACCGGTTGCTTTTCTGACTTATCTGGGAAAAACGTTCTGGCCTCAGGATATGACCATCATCTATCCCTTCGTGGAAAATATTGCGCTCTGGAAGGTTATAATAGCGTCCCTGCTGATTGTCGTTGTCACCGTTTTTGTCATTGTGTCGGCAAAACGCCTCCCTCATCTTTTTGTAGGGTGGTTGTGGTTTACGATAACCATGGTTCCGGTGATCGGAATAATTCAGATATCGCAAACCGCGCCATACGCGATGGCCGACCGCTACCATTATCTGCCTTCCATCGGCATTGCCATCATGCTGGCCTGGGGAATACCGTCTTTGATTAAAAGTGAAGAGACCAGAAAAAAGATTTTATTTCCGGCGACAATCATCTTCCTTGCTGTGATGGGATTATTGGCGTGGAAACAATGCGGTTACTGGAAAAACAGTGTCACTTTGTTGAATCATGCTTTGCAGGTAACAAAGAATAACTACGTTGCGCATCATAATTTAGGCCTTGCCCTTTTTGATCAAGAAAAATTTAAAGAGGCTGTGGAGCATTATAGCGAGGCCATTCGCCTGAAACAGGATGAAGCCGTCTTCCGTTACAACAGGGGCAATGCTTATGTTAAACTCGGCCAAAATGAACTTGCCATTGAAGATTATAATAAAGCCATCAGCCTGAAACCTTATTATACGGACGCTTACCACAACAGGGGATTGGCATACGCCAGGCTCGGTCAGTATGAGCGCGCCATAGCGGATTACGATGAGACTATCCGTCGCAAACCGGATTACTTTAATGCCTATTATAACAAGGCTTGTTCCTACGCTTTGCAAAAAAACGTTACGCTTGCCTGTGCCTGGTTGCGCGAGGCAATCAGCAAAGGTTACAAGGATTGGAAGCATCTTCAAAAAGATAGAGATTTTGACAATATCAAAAATGAGTCATGTTTTATTAACCTTCTCCAGGAATCGAAGAGATGAACGCCGTTACCCTTTTGAAAAGGCAATTATCCCTTGACAATTATTTTCCAAAGAAGTATTTGAAATTACAGATATTCAATTGTAAACCCATCAACCTGACACTTAAAATTCTTGAGTTTGAAGTAAAATGATTCACGGGAGCTTTCAAAGTTTAGCCTCTAAGGGGTACTTGCTTTACTTGGAGAACACATTGATTATAAACAACAGACAAAGTTTTTAAAATTACACAATAAAAAAAGGGGGTAAAAACATGAAGAAAACAGTCATAATATTTTCATTGCTTATTTTATTGATAGCTTTTGCGGGGAGCGCTTGGGCAGGGAGTGAAGATGGTACGAACACTCTTTATGGTTCAAGCGCTGGTGCGGGCAGCTCGGGTGCCGGTAACAGTTTTTATGGCGCGGACACCGGTAATAGCAACACTGGAAGTTATAACGTCTTTGTCGGAAGATATAGCGGCAATTCATCCAACTCAGGTGCGTACAATACTTTTCTTGGCTACCGATCTGGTCAAAACAACGGTAGTGGAGAGCATAACACCTTCATAGGTTATCGTGCTGGCTACGCGACAACGACCGGCGCTTACAATACCTATGTCGGAAGTAGTGCTAGCCGTAACAACAATGCAGGCTCGCACAATACCATGTTAGGTTATTCCGCCGGTTACTACAACACTGCTAACAACAACACTTTTCTTGGTCGAGGGGCTGGCTACAACAACACCACTGGTGAAAACAACACCTTCATCGGATTTGATGCCGGCGCTAGCTCTTACAATTTAGGCACCGGCAGCAACAACACCTTCCTTGGGTCTTATTCCGGCTATGCCAACACCAGTGGTCAACGCAACACCTTCATTGGTTATGGCACTGGCATCAAAAACACCGAAGGCGGTTATAACGCCTTTTTGGGTTTTGCCACAGGTAGTGAAAACACCACCGGTATCCATAACACCTTCTTCGGTTATGCTGCCGGAAACAGAAACACCGTAGGTAACTATAACACCTACCTTGGCAACTATGCCGGCTACGCCAACGTCACTGGTGGTCGCAACACGATCATCGGGTATTCAGCCGGTCATAACAACATTGGCACCGGGAATGTTTTTGTCGGCTATGGCGCTGGATATAATGAGACTGGCTCCAACAAACTTTATATAGCGAATTCAAACACAAGTACCCCTCTGATTTGGGGAGACTTCGGCACCGGCGTTGTAAAGGTCAACGGGGCAATCGTGCAGACATCCAGTCGGGAATACAAAGATAAAATAGAAGATATCAGCAGCAAGGAAGCCATGGAGACCTTGGCGAAACTCAATCCTGTGAAATATGTGTACAAGACAAACCCCAGTGACCAGCAGGTAGGCTTTATCTCCGAGGATGTTCCTGAGCTTGTTGCGACACAAGACCGGAAAGGGATGAGTTCGATGGATGTGGTGGCGGTGCTCACCAAGGTGGTGCAGGAACAGCAGCAGACAATTTCAGATCTGCAGAATAAAAACGGTAAGCTGGAGCAGAGACTTCTTGTATTAGAAGGAAAGTAAAACGATAAATAATGGTTCATTCATTGATGTGTAAAAAATAGAGGCAGAGTTTTCAGGAAACTCTGCCTCTATTCAATGGAATTTCTTCATTATCATTTTTTCCCCCAATCTCTTTTTTATTTTTCGCGATTACTCAATATAATATTATAATGACAATTCGTTTTAAGTGATAGAAATCTAATTTGATATATGCTACTTGAAATGGCACTATATATCTGCAAAAATAACGTATGTATGGTATGTGCGGTCAGAAATCAGCCAACACGTAGAAGGCGAAGAATGAATGGATAAAGATTGTCGATATAAAGTTAATCAACCAAGTGTTGTTTTTGAAAAATTTGATGATGAACTTGTCCTAATTAATTTGGATACAGGTAATTACTATAGTTTTGAAAGCGTTGGTGCGTATATCTGGGATTTTGTTCAAGACGGTTTTTCTTATGCTGAAATTATCGCTGAAGTTTCCGGGTGCTATCGGGGAGATCCTGCTACGATTGAAAACGCAGTAAACGAATTTGTAAACAAATTATTGGAAGAGGGACTGATTGTTCCTGACGGCGTGCAGCCAATCTCTGGTAGAAAAAAATCCGATGCTATTCATGAAATCGAAGACCAAAAGCAAAAGAAGGATTTTGAACTTCCGGTTCTCAATAAATTTACCAATATGCAAGATTTTTTGCTGGTGGATCCGATACACGAAATCGATTATTCCGATTATCCTAAAAAACAAAAATAAATATTTGTAAAGAGCACAATATAATTTCTCCGGATAAAGTAAAAAATGCGTTGAGAATGCATGTCATCAATGAACTATGGCTTGAATAGAAGACAAAAATCAGTTTAAGGATTTATTTGTTTTGTTGATTTCGTATTTTAATGACGTATTAAGAATTTTTTCTAACGCTGAACAAAATGGCCATGTAACAGATAGATTTTACAAGATAGCTCATCACTCCGTAAGATTACGCTTTACAGGTCAAATACTCGTTGACGTTTTGTCACCTTCTTTGGAACACGTATCAACTGAAAGTGTCCCACTGCCATCTTTAACGGTTTGTTTATTGGACGTGGCTTCTGCAAATGCGGTTCTTCCTCCTTACCCCTGGGATGAGAATGCTGCTATGAAAAAAAATATTCAAAGAGCGGTTGAAGGAACGAACCCCGTCGTTTATTTTAAAGACGAAACAATATTGGGCGCTTATCAGGTAGGCACAAAAACGCTCAGTATGCTGGATACACAATTGAATAAGGCTATCTTCTGCGTGCCCGATGCACGTGAAATAACGTATTATGAGCGCAGTGCTCCTCTGCGAACTATTTTTCAATGGTGGGCAAAAGAAAATAACCTTCAATTCGTGCATGCCGGAGCCGTGGGAATAAACGGCAGAGGCGTGCTGCTGGCAGGACAGGGGGGATCTGGCAAATCAACCACGGCGCTGAACTGTCTGTCTTCCGGACTTAATTATGTCAGCGACGATTACTGTGTTGTGGAAATGGGTGCCCGACCTTACGCGCATAGCGTTTATTGCTCCGCAAAAATCGATACGGACGGTATGAAGAGATTTCCCGTCCTTGCTTCCGTTGCTGAAAACACACGGTCGATGAATGAGGATAAGTTTCTTCTTTTGTTGAACAAGCAATACTCAGAAAAAATTGTTCAGCAATTTTCCATTTGTGCGCTAGTTATACCGCGTGTAGGCGGATTTGCAGAAACCAGATTGATTCCTGTTTCTTCCGGTAAGGGTTTGATGGCTCTTGCCCCGAGTACTATTTTTCAAATGCGTGGCGCCAATCAGGCAGATTTAACGTTTATGGCCGGATTGACCCGACGCTTGCCCAGCTTTTTGCTGGAGCTTGGGGAGGATGCTGAACGTGTGCCGGGAATCATTTTAAACTTGCTGTCAAATTATTAGGCTTCTTTTATATTTTTTTAAAAAAAGAGATACTATTGGAGAAAGGGTGTTATCAATGCAAGGACCTTTAGTGAGTGTTATCGTGCCGGTTTATAATGGCGAACGTTATTTGGATGCCACGCTGAAAAGTATTTTTGAGCAGGATTATGAACCCGTTGAAATTATTGTTGTAGATGACGGTTCAACCGACAGAACGGCCGATATCGTTAAATCGTATCCCGTCGTACGTTACATTTATCAAAGCAATCAGGGCCCCTCTGTTGCAAGGAACACCGGCATTGCCGCCGCGCAGGGTGAGCTGATCGGGTTTCTTGATGCCGATGATGTCTGGATGCCGGAAAAGTTGAGCAAGCAGGTCGGTTATCTGAACGGGCACCCTGATGTGGATTTTGTTTATGCCCACCGGCGCATGATCATTGAAAAGGAAGTTGAAAAACCACCCTGGTGGCATGATGAAAAAGATATGCCATGTCTCGGCGCAAGTAACATGCTTGCCAGGAAAATGGTTTTTAAGCATGTGGGCCTTTTTAATCCTGATTATCGATTCGGTGAAAATGCGGAATGGCTGGCTCGTGCCAGGGATGCCGGTATTCATATGGCTATTTTACCGGAAACTCTCTTAATTCTCAGGATTCACAACAATAATCAAACATATCATTTAAAGGAAATGCGTTCCAATATATTGAAAGCTTTAAAATCATCCATTGATCGTCAGCGCGGTAAAGACCGCATCGAAAAAACAGATTCCCCCGAGGAAGAGAAAGCTCGGATCAGCGTTATTATTCCGGTTTATAACGGGGAGCAGTATCTGGCCGAAACACTGACCAGTGTCATGGCGCAGACTTATCATCCCATCGAGGTTATTATTGTTGATGACGGTTCGACGGATGACAGCGCGCGCATCGCAAAAAGTTTCGGCCCGCTGATTAAGTATTACTACAAAAAAAACAGCGGCACGGCGGCGGCATTTAATTATGGGATTGAACATGCCGCGGGAGATTACTTTGCTTTTCTCGGCGCCGATGATCTTTGGACGGAAAATAAAAATGAAATTCAGATTAAAGCATTTCGAGATAATCCTCAGGCCGATATGGTTGCCGGCTATGTCAAGCAGTTCTACAGTCCTGAAATGGATGAAGATGAGAGAAAGAAAATACGCTGTACGGATGAAATTTTACCGGGGCATGTTATACCGGCAATGTTAATCAAGCGGGACGCTTTTTTTCGCGTAGGTTTGTTTGAACCCCAATGGGTCGTAGGCGCGGAAATGAGCTGGTATCTGCGAGCGAAGGAAAAAGGCCTCTCGCTGGTCATGTTGCCCGACCTGGTTCTGCTGCGCCGTCTTCACAAGCAGAACAAAGGCATTACCCAGCGCAAGTTCATCAACCAGCGTCTTCAAATCCTTAAGGCTTCGCTTGACCGTCAGCGGGGTGAAAAAAAATCGGACGGCTGATTTTCGAGACGTTTAAGAGAAAAGAGATTCAACTTTTGATAGAATCACTGAATATGAATGTGGTGCACAAAAACATGCTTAATATTAAATCATTGTCGGATTCCAGCGGAAAAAGGACAGTTCTGTCCGGCATACCCGCTGATCTTATTGATAATCCACAGGATGATGAGAGGAAGAGATGAACCGTAAGGCTTGGCGATATTATCTTCGATTTTACCGTGCATCCTATCATAGATTGGTTCTGACTATTCTTTTCTCTATTTTGCAGTCGTTGATTGTTTTGCCTGTTGCCTTTCTCGTCCGTTATGCTTTTGATCAGGTCATTCCGCAAGGCGCCACTGCCGGATTGATTTATGTGGGACTCATCATGCTGGCCCTTATTATATTGAACAGCATTCTGACACTCTTAACCCGCTACCTGTCTCTGAATCAGACAAAAATGGTGATTCGCGACATCCGGGAGGAGCTGCTAGTCCGGTGTTATAGTTTCTCCCGTTCATTTTATGGTAAAGCGGATCTGGCAAAATTACACGCCAGCATTGTCCAGGATACGCAGCGACTGGATATTATGAGTAACGCGATCATCTCGCTTTTCATGCCTTCGCTGATCGTGGCTGTTGTCATCTTTGGTGTATTAATATACATCAGTCCCGCCTTGTCGCTGATTATGGTTTGTACGATACCCCCTTTGTATTTGATGAATAGAATATTTGTAAAAAATAAGCGCCTGAATTGGATTAGGGCCTCGCATCGGTCTTTCGAGCAATTCAGCAAAGGTGTGCTTTTTGTTCTTCAAATGATGGATCTGACCCGTATACAAACCGCTGAACAGATTGAGATAAGTCGGCAGAAAAAATATCTGGAAGAGGTACGCCTTACAAGTCAATCCAATGCATTCCTTTTTGCAGTTTACCATTCGATTCAAAACGGCATTCTGGCTGTGTCTGGCATCATCATTCTGATTGCCGGAGGCATGGCTGTGGGTTCAGGAAGAATTACTTTGGGCTCCCTGGTATCTTTTTACGTTGCCATGTCCTTGATGAGTTTTCATATGAGAAATATAGTATCTTCAATTCCCTCTATACTGGAAGGGACTGAATCATTGTCAACGCTGTATGATCTTGCACATATCGATGACTCAACTCCTTATTCCGGGAATCATAAAATTATGTTTGATGGTAACATTGCATTGCGGGAAGTTGATTTCAGCTACGAGAACGAGAAGATTTTACGTTCGGTTAATCTGACCATAGAGCCTGGCAACAAAGTGTCCATCATCGGATCCAACGGTGTTGGAAAAAGCACAATCGTTAATCTGATCCTGGGTTTTTATCGGCCGCAAAAAGGTCTGCTCCTTACTGGCGAGCATCCTTATTCAGATATCGACATAATTCACCTGCGACAAAACATCGGGGTTGTCATGCAGAATCCAATTATGTTTCCGGGAACAATAAGAGAAAATATTGTATATGGATGTCCCGACGCAAGTCCTGAAAAAATCATCCGGGCTTCCAAATTGGCAACTGCCCATGAATTCATCGATGCCTTGCCTGAAAAATACGAAACGCTCATGGGCGAGAAGGGCATAAGGCTCTCTGGCGGTCAATGCCAGCGTATTGCCATAGCGCGCGCTTTGTTGCGTCAACCGAAGCTGCTTATTTTGGATGAACCGACCAATCATCTGGATGAAGCTTCGATCAATCAACTCATGCATAACCTGAAGAGCATGGAGGGTGATCCTTCGATTCTTATTATTACCCAGGATAGAGATACGGCTAAACAGTCTGACTATGTTTATGTCCTTCATCGGGACGGTCGCCTTGCCTTAGGCTAAAATCATGATAGTGCTTTCAAACATCAAACAGACAGTGCGCATTTTAAGGTTCTTAAGGGATAAAAGGTTATGAACAGAAAGTATCGGGTGGGCGGTTCATTGATTTCCGGGCAGCAGAGATTGCTTTTACGGGCGGCACTGTTGAAGGGTGACGATGCAATCCGTGCGTGGGAAAAATGGGCGGAAAACGTCAATATCGACAGGATTGACGTGGGTTCGCATCGATTGCTGCCTGCCCTGTATCATAATCTCTGTCTGAATGACATCGCACATCCTTTAATGAAAAAATTGAAAGGGATTCACCGTTATTATTGGTATAAAAACCAAATAATGTTCAGAAACATCGGTACTTTGATCAGTGTTTTTGAAAAGGCGGGAATCAAAACGATGGTACTCAAAGGGGCAGCGTTAAATTTGCTCTATTACAAAAATATCGAGCTCCGTCCTATGAATGATTTTGATGTCCTCGTTCTTCAGGAACAGGCTTTGGAGGCGATCAGCCTCTTGAGCGAAATCAACTTCGCATCCGTAGCTCATTTCAAGGGAAATTTTACAGGAGGTCATGCCATCCCCTTTGTTGATGCTGGCGGATTTCGCGTAGACCTGCACTGGCATGTGATATCCACCGGTCTTGAGAAGGATGCGGATAATGATTTTTGGAAAGACTCAATACCTGTTCAAATAAACGATACTTCAACACTGGCCTTAACCCCTACCGATGAATTATTACATGTATGTGCCCATCGCGGAATATCCTGGAGTCCATCTAATTTATGGTGGGTGCCGGATGCGCTGATTATTCTGGATAAATCATCAGCAATTGATTGGCAAAGATTTCTTTTGAATGTTCAAAAGTTTCATTTGATTTTGCCCATGCGAGAGACGCTTACTTATTTACATGAAGAATTCAACGCGCCCATTCCCGAAAAGGTTTTACATACCATTTTGAGATGGCGTACGACCGTAGGTGAACGATTGGTGCATAAGACCCTGAGCAGCCCGAAAGAATTAAGGTGTCCTTTCTGGGAATTGTGGCAACATTTTTCAAACTATAAAAGATCAAGGGGCAAATCTCAATTCATAACCTTATTGTGGGGGTTCCCCGACTATCTTCGGCTTATTTGGAATATTAATCATTTGTGGCAGGTTCCGTTTTATGCCTTCTATAAATTCTTGCAGAGGATGCGTCGGTTGTTGTCCGCTTACAAAAACAAACCGCTTAAACTCTTCGTTTTTCAAAAAAAGTATACGGAATAATAGACAGATTGAAATAATGCTCTTTTTTTTCAATAAAACATTAATAAGCATTGCGAACAATAACATTGGATTGATCCCAAAATATTTCAGCTCGTAATAATGAGTAAAATAGCTGAAAACTAAGTCGATATGTGTTATGTATTCGACATGCAATTATTGGAAGGAAGAGTCCGATATGGTATTCAGATAGAGTACCGTGTAATTTTTTTATAATAGATATGGATATGATAAAAGGTACTATAAGAATATTTTTAATTAACAAGAGCTTTTTATGCGCTTTGGTCTTGATCAGTATTTTAGGGTTTCCTTTTTGTGGAATTGGCGTGGGACACTCTGAGCCGGTCTTTTCCGTAACATCAGATAATGAACCTTTCAATGAGGTATTAACAAGAATTTCCAAGTCTACAGGATATAAAATTGAAATAACAAAGGGCTATAGAAATCCAAATATTACTGTAAATCTTAAGAAAATTACTCTTGAAAAAGGTTTAAGGGAGATAATGCGAGTAATTGAGGAGCCTAATTACGCCATTGTGGTGAATGACAATGTAAAGAAGGTTGAGATAAGAATCTTTGGTGATGCCGCACCGGGGCAAAAGAGTGGTAAGAGCGCCCATGCCGGCGCCGGTTATGATTTTCGTAAACGAGAGAGAGCCGCGCCTGAATTAGTTGATGTAAGGCGTGAAAGAGAAGAGGCGCATGAAGAACCGCCTGAAGATAATCCGGATCTGGAACCGGTAGAACCACCGCACCCACCGGCACCACCGGAAATTGAGATCATTCCTCCGGAGTAAATAGTGGATGGTGGTCCCACGGCACTGCGTGCCTGGGATAGTTCCACCAACGCTTCGAACATCGCACAGCTCGTTCTTAGCGGGTGTCACTAATGGTGGATAGTGGATAGTGGATAGTGAACAGCCATCAGTGACCAGCCTGAAAATTCTGCTTGATTATTTTTATAAATGTGTAATTATAATTCCATAATATGTTAATAATCACATAATATGGAATTAAAAGTTATGAATTTCCTGTCTTTTAAAAATGCTTTGAAAGGTTTTGTTTCGTTTAAATTAAACGATATTCGAAAAATCGATCCCGGATTTGACCTCCGGCGCCTGAGTGAATGGCAGGACAAAGGCTTTCTTAAAATGATCAGAAGAGGACATTATATCTTTTCTGATCTTGAGCTAAACGAATCCGTCCTTTTTTTGATAGCCAATAACATTTATTCACCATCTTATATATCAATGGAAATGGCGCTTGCCTATTATAATCTCATTCCGGAGGCCGTTTATGGTATTACGTCAGTGTCGTCCTGCAAAACAAATCGTTTTAAAGCGGATTTCGGTGAATTTATTTATCGTCATGTCAAACCGCAACTAATGTTCGGTTACAAACTCGTCGGTCACAAAGGTCAAAACTTTAAAATTGCGGAACCGGAAAAAGCCATTCTGGATTTTTTCTATCTCAACGCGCATCTGGATACAAAAGAAGATTTTGCCGGCTTGCGTATCAATAGCGAAGAATTCAAAGAACAGATGGATAGGGATAAACTCAAAAGATATCTTGTTGCCTTTTGCAATAAGCGGCTCGAAAAAAGAATCAGCAAATTTTTAAAGTACACAAACCATGATTAGTATCAATCAAATCGAAAAATACTATCCTGAAAGCCTGCGCGGTTTTAAAAGAAACATTCTGCGTGAATATCTGCAATACAAAATTTTAGAAATTATTTTCAATTCCAGATCGGGCGCAAAGCTTTCATTTCTCGGTGGCACGGCATTGCGTATCGCTTACGAAAATACGCGATTTTCAGAAGATCTTGATTTCGACAATTTTGACCTGAGTGAAACCGACTTTGTACTTTTGACCAAAGAAATTCAACGAGGCCTTCAAAGGGAAGGTTTTAGTGTGGAAATTCGTAACGTGATGAAAAGAGCTTTCCGCTGTTACATCAAATTACCGCAGGTTTTGTTTGATAACGCCATGTCGGATTTGAAGAATGAAAAAATCTTAATTCAGGTTGATACAGAACCGCATCATTTTTCCTACGAGCCGGACAAGCTGATTCTTAATAAATTTGACGTTTTTACACAGATTGCAGTCACGCCTCCTGATGTTCTGCTGGCGCAAAAGATTTATGCGCTGTTGAATCGCAAAAGAGCAAAAGGTCGTGATTTTTATGATACGGTGTTCTTGTTGCAAAAAACAAAGCCTAATTATGATTACCTGAAGCAAAAAACCGGCATAGCGGATGCTCAATCTCTTAAAGAAAAAATTCTTGATTACATAAAAGATCTTAACCTGAAAATGCTGGCAAAGGATGTGGAATTATTTTTGTTCAATCCTTCTGATAGTAAAAAAATTGTGTTATT
>DJVN01000031.1 GCA_002441205.1 Syntrophaceae bacterium UBA6255
CAGCAACAACATTTTCTTGACTCTCCAAATCATATTACTTATACTTCAGCGCCCTGCAGGCAAAGCTATTATAAATTTACAGACGAACAAAAGGGATTTAACATCCTGAAATGTTTTTAATTTTAAAACTACTAAATAATTTTTCTCTATTGATTAGAGTTATGCGCAGATAATTGACATGAAAATCGCTTTTTTCAACATTGCTTATGAAAATCTGGCCATATCCATCCTATCAGCTATTGCCAAAAAAGAAGGACATTGCGTCAAGCTTTTACATACGCCCACGCTGTTTAAAGATGGTCTGACCAGGGAATTCAAACGTTTGTCAAAATTATTCAGCAACGACAGGGACATATTAACGCAGCTGGATGCTTATCAGCCGGACTTGATTGCATTCTCCGTCGCAACGTTTCATTATCAGATAGCTCTCCATTACGCTAAAGTCTGCAAGCAGATCTGTCCCAACGCAAAAATTGTTTTCGGCGGGATACACGTCTCTTGTGTCCCCGAAGTCGTCATTGCCAACGACTTCATCGATTATGTTGTTATCGGCGAAGGAGAAACTGCCTTTATTGAAATCATCAAACACATTGAAAAAGGCGCACCCCAGGAACCGATCGTGAACACCTGGCACAAATCGAGTGATGGCAACATCATAAAGGGCAAACAGATTGGTTTTATTCAGGATCTGGACTCCCTGCCTCATTATGACAAGGAAATCTGGAAAGAAATATTTCCCTTAAAAACGTATTACCTTACCATGGCTTCCCGCGGATGCCCTTATAATTGCTCCTATTGCTTCAATCATTTTTTTAGAAATATTCCGGATGAAAAATCAAACTATGTCAGACGAAGAAGCGTCAAGCACGTCATAGACGAGTTGGTCTCGGCTAAAGAAAAATACAAAATTACCCTTATTGAGTTCTGGGATGATATCTTTATTTTTGACAAAAAATGGCTCAAAGAATTTCTGGAAATATACAAGCGAGAGGTCAACCTTCCCTTTAAATGCTATATTCACGTTAATTTATTCGATGAGGAAATTGCAATCGGGCTCAAAGAAGCCGGTTGTAAATGGGTGGATTTCGGAATTCAGCACATTAATGAAGAATATCGCAAGACATATCTGAAACGTAACGAAACGAACGCAAATATCGTGAACGCTCTCAAACTTCTGAAAAAGCATGACATTGTTTCCTTCGTGGATTATATTGTCGGACTGCCCGGCGACACGATGGAACATAATGAAGAAGCACGATTATTTTTTATCGAAAACATGCCTGACATTATCGAGCCTTACTGGATGTCGTATCATCCGAAAACTGAAATCATTGAAAAAGGCTTCAAACACAATGTTTTAAATAATGAAACAGTTGATTTAATTCATCAAGGACGCAATCCCCATAGCTATTTCGAAAGCTCTCTGAACTCCAGGGATTTTCACGGCGAATATTACTTTATCTTTAAGGTTCTCCCTGCTCTCCCGGTTTTTTTACGAAAGAAACTTACCTATAATGTTTCTAAAAAAATACCGTATTTTATAAAATTACCTTTTTTTATATATTCCATTTTTTACCTGGCTTTGAAACACAAAAGTCCTCGAATTAAGTATCTGACAACGTTTTACGTGAAGCAAATTATCTGGATAATGAAATCGAAAGTTTTTCCTAAGAAAATTTCTTCTGATAATATAGGATGATTAAACCGGATCGGATTTAGCAGAAGTTTTTAATATAAAAAGTTTGAGGAAATGATTTATGCCGCCGCGAGTGTTGCTTTCATCCGTTTTCAAACCATTCGCCGTCAACGATATGTATTCGCGCAAGGAATCCATCCTTGAGCTTTTCCACAATCAACTGACTAAAGTGCAAGGCATTTACTCGCTGCGTCATTCCTATGATTCCTACGGTATTCACGCCATTGGTAAAAATCTTGGCATCCCCTGCACGGTGCTCGATTTCCCAACTCAAAAGAGATTTATCCGGGAAATTGAAAAGGGCTATGATTATATCGGTATCAGTTCCATTGTACAGAATTTTCAAAAAGTCAAATGGATGGTCGAGCAGGTCAGAAAAATATCACCCAATTCAAAAATCATTATTGGCGGATTCTGCGCCGCTATTCCAGGCCTGCAAAAAATCCTTGACGTTGATGATGTGTGCGTAGGCGAAGGAATCAGTTTTATGCGGAATTTGCTTGGACTGCCGGGTGAGTTCGATTTCAAGAATCCGGACATCAGCACCAATTTCATGGAACTGCTCGGTGTGCCGCTGTTTGGAATTTTTAAAAGCCCCCAGATTGTCATTGGCCTGGGATGCTCTTACGGCTGTGATTTTTGCAGCCCCAGTCATTTCTTCGGACGCAGACACATCAAATTCTATACAAGCGGAAAAAAACTTTTTGAAGAAATCTTGCGTGTATCCCGGAGATTCGGATCAAACATGATTTCTTTTATCGGTGATGATAATTTTCTTATTGATCTTGACCGGGCGGAAGAGCTGAGGCGCTGTGTGGTGAAAAGCGGGCGTATATTTAACTTTCTTCTGTTCGGTTCAGCGGATAAGGTCATTGATTTTGGTCCGGATAAACTTGCCGAAATGGGAGTGGGAATGATCTGGATCGGCAGAGAAAGCCGGGTTACTGATTATCCCAAAAACAGAAATATCAATATGAAGGAGCTTGTCGGTGAACTCAGACGTTACGGTATCAATACCATTCTCAGCTCCATCCTGCTTCTTGATCATCATACCAAAGACAATATTCAAGAAGATATAGACGAGCATATCGCCTGCCGTCCCGCTTTCAGCCAGTTTTCGCATTACGCGCCCGTTCCCTGCACTCCTCTTTGGGACCGAATGTCCAAAGAAGGCAGACTGATTTCCGGTATACCCTGGGAAGATATGCATGCTTTTAATGAACCATGGTTTTCCCATCCCCATTTCACTGTCCAGGAAGGAAAGAATATACAGGAAGAAGCGTATCAACGTGATTTTCACGAATTGGGGCCATCATGGTTTCGTCTCATCGAAACGGAATATGAATGTTGGAAATACCTTCACCGGTCGAATACCGCGCACATGAGAGCAAGGGCTGATTTCTTCGCGCGCCAGATGAAAACGCATAAGATACTGCTTGCGGCGATGGAATATCTCGTGCCGACAGCTCATATGCGTGAACTGATCAAAAATGTCAGGCGACAGGTTGAGAGGTCCTTCGGAGGCGTCAATCCTGTTCAGATGATGGCGGCAGGCGGACTGTATGCCGCCGGTCGTTTAAGAGAATTCCGGAACCGCCGCTGGGGTGATGTCCGGCAGCCGTCAACGCGCGTGGTGCACTATGACGGCTGAAAAATCATTCCAAATTTCAAGGTGAGCAAATTCTTTGATGGTCAATAGTCCGTACATACAAAGCATACGGCTGTAATTATTTTATGAAAGTGTTACTGGTAAATCCTATTTCCCAAAATACGTCTTTATCATCTCCGGATTTGGGATTGGGCTATCTGGCCGGCGCTTTGAAAAAAGAAAAAAACCATGTTGAAATACTGGATTGCGTTAATCTCAAATTTACGTTTAAGAAATTCCAAAAATACATTGCTGATTCTCAGTTTGATGTTATAGGCTTCAGGGTATTTTCTACGGACTTGTTCTCAGTCAAAAAGTCTCTTCAAATAGTAAAAAATAATCGTCCTGAAGTTAACATTATTCTCGGCGGAGCTCATCCGTCAGCTTTCCCCGAACAGACCCTCGAGTACTTCCGGGAAGCAGATTTTGCAATAAGGGGCGAGGCAGAAGAAGGACTGACCGCGCTTATAAGAAACCTTCCCGATCTTACGCTGGAGAAAAAAATTAATATCGCCGGATTAATATGGAGAAACAACGAAAAAATTGAAATAAATTCCCCGGTCTTTCCTGAAAACCTTGACTCATTAGGGCTGCCAGACTGGAACTTGATTGATCCGCGCCACTATCCTTATCAGACATCGTATTTTGTAAAATCAAAAATCGTCGCGCCCATTATTATGACGCGAGGGTGTCCTTATCACTGCACCTTCTGTTCCTGTCGTTCAGTGACGGGACATAAAATCAGGCATCATAGTGTTTCTTACATGATGGATGAACTAAAATTTCTGAAGTCACATTTCGGAATTAAAGAGGTGTGTTTTATTGATGATAATTTTTTGGCCCTCAAATCTCTGGTGATGGAACTATGCGAGCAGATGATCAGACAGCACATTAATATGAACTGGTCATGTTTCGGCATTCGCCTGGATTTAATCGACAAAGAAACAGCCCGCCTCATGGAAAGAGCGGGTTGTTATCTGTTGACCGTGGGAATAGAGTCGGGATCCCAGAGGATTCTCGATCATATGAAAAAAAACCTGTCTCTGGATGTCATCAAGGAAAAAACAGCACTGGTTCATCATGAAACGAATATAAAAATGATCGGCAATTTTATTATGGGTTATCCCATAGAAAAGGCGGAAGATGTATACAAGACCATAAAGTTCGCTAAAAGTCTTCCTCTTGACGGCGCAAATTTTTTTCCCTTTCACCCGACACCGGGCACTGAAATTTTTAACGCATTGACGGCGAACAAAGAATTAAATGAAATCAATTGGAATTCAATGGGACAGGATCGAATACCTTACATACCCCAAGGCATCTCTAAGAAAAAGTTCACATGGTTATTTTTTTTGGCGTTCGTAAATTTCTATATGAGGCCCAAACCAATGCTTAATATTCTTCTGGCAACAAAATCGCTGGCAAAATTAAAGTATGTTCTCTATAGAATCTTTAGAACAATTATATAAACGGTTTAAGGTTTTTAAACATAATTTATGTCGTCGAAACCATATAACTCCTTGACACTCAAAATAAGACTACTTATACTCCGCAAATCTGGAATAAATATTTTAAAGTTATCCGTCAATAAATTATCATGAAAATAGCTTTTTTCAACATTGCTCATGAACATGTGGCCATAGAAATACTGTCAGCCATCGCCAAAAAAGAAGGACATACCGTAAGATTATTACACACCCACACCCTTTTCAGAGAAGGTCTTACCAGAGAGTTTAAGCGGCTGGCAAATTTCTTTAATTACGACAGACAATTATTATTTAAACAGATCGAGGTTTATCAGCCTGATTTAATCGCTTTTTCCGTGGTAACGTATCATTATCAATTAGCGCTCTATTATGCTGAAATCTGCAAAAATATTTGTCCTCATGCTAAAATTGTTTTTGGTGGAATCCACGTTTCCTGCGTTCCGGATGCGGTCATCGCCAATGACTTCATCGACTATGTTGTTATCGGAGAAGGAGAAAAGGCCTTTACTGAAATCATCAGACACATTGAAAAAGGCTGTCCCCCGGAGCCGATAGTCAACACGTGGTATCAATCAAAAGAAGGAAACATTATTAAAGGAAAACAGATAGGATTCCTCCAGGATCTTGATTCTCTCCCTCATTATGACAAGGACATCTGGCCGGATACACCGGCATTTAAGCATTATTATATGACGATAACCTCCCGCGGTTGTCCCTACAATTGTTCATATTGTTTTAATTACTTTTTCAGGAATATTCCCGACGAAACATCGAACTATATACGCCGTAGAAGCGTTCAACACGTTATCGAAGAGCTTACGATGGCCAGGAAAAAATACGATATCAGATTAATCGAATTTTGGGACGATATTTTCATTCTGGACAAAAAATGGCTGAAAGATTTTCTGGAGGCTTACAAAAAAGAAATAGCCGTGCCATTCAAATGCTACATACATGTGAAACTATTTGATGAAGAGGTTGCCATATGGCTGAAAGACGCCGGTTGCAAATGGGTGGATTTTGGAATTCAGCACATTAATGAAGAATACCGCAGGACGCACTTAAAGCGTTATGAAACGAATGCAGACATAGCCAATACGCTTAAAATCCTGAAAAAACATGGCATTGTTTCTTTCGCCGATTATATCGTCGCCCTGCCCGGAGACACGATCGAGCATAACGAGGAGGCAAGGCTGTTCTTTCTGGAAAACATGCCGGATATTATTGAGCCTTACTGGATGTCTTATCATCCCAAAACAGACATCATCAAAAGGGGTTATGAACTTGATATTCTGAATGATGAAACCATGAAACTGATTGATCAGGGAAATGATCCCAACAGTTATTTTGCAAGCGCGCTGGGTTCCCAGGATTTTCATCAAGAGTATTATTTCATATTTAAAGTACTTCCGTCGCTGCCGGTTTTTTTAAGAAAGAAATTAACATACAATGTTTCTAAAAAAATACCGTATTTTATAAAAATACTTTTTTACATTTATTCCATCCTTTATCTGGGTTACAAGCACAAAAGCCCCCGCATTAAGGTTGTTGCATTATATTTTACGAGATACGCATTCACGATGTTGAAAATGAAGTGCTTCCCTAAAAAGCGGATTGAAAACTGCACAATAAAATAATCCGTATTTTATTAAAGGAATTTGGGAAAGTTGAGAATGCAAGGAGATTTCTGATGGCGCCACGAGTTCTGCTTTCATCTGTTTTTAAACCGTTCGCAGTCAATGATATGTATTCCCGCAAAGAATCCATCATGGAACTCTACCATAATCAATTGACCAAAGTTCAGGGCATCTTCTCGCTGCGTAATGGTTATGATTCGTACGGCCTTTATGTCATTGCTAATAATCTCGGGATCCCCTGCACGGTGCTCGATTTCCCAACCCAAAAAAGATTTATTCAGGAAATCAAAAAAGGATACGATTATATCGGCATCAGCTCAATTATTCACAATTTTCAAAAAGTCAAGTGGATGGTGGAACAGACGAGAAAAATATCACCCCGTACCAAGATAATCCTGGGCGGTTTTTGTGCCACGCTTCCCAATTTGCAGAAAATTCTCGATGTGGATTATATCTGTGTCGGTGACGGCATCAGTTTCATGCGCGAGCTGCTGGGCATGAAACGGGATTATGAATTTAAGAATCCGGATGTTGGCACTACGTTCTATGAAACATTGGGAATGCCGCTTTTCGAAATTCCCAGATTCCCTCAGGTCATCGTCGGTCTGGGATGTTCCTATGGATGCGATTTCTGCAGTCCAAGCCATTTCTTCGGACGTAAGCACATCCGATTTTACAAAACCGGGAAGGCGCTGTTTGATGAAATATGCCGTGTATCGAAAAAATTTGGGCTGAACTTTATTTCACTGCTCGGTGACGACAATTTTCTTATTGATCTGAAGCGAGCGGAAGAATTGAGGCAATGCATTGTGGAAAGCGGACAGATTTTTAATTTGATGATATTCGGATCCGCGGATAGGGTCATGGATTTTGGAGTCGAAAAACTCGCCGAGATGGGAGTGGGAACAATATGGATCGGACGGGAAAGCAGTGTTGCGGATTATCCGAAAAACCGCGGAATCGACATGAAAGCTTTGGTAGGCGAGATGAGGCGTTACGGTATAAAAACGATTCTGAGTTCCATTTTGCTCCTTGACAATCACACCAAAGAAAACATCCGCCACGATATTGATGAACATCTTGCCTGCCGGCCGGCAACCAGTCAGTTTTCACATTACGCCCCGGTACCCGGCACTCCTCTCTGGGACAGAATGAGCGAAGAGGGCAGATTGATCCCCGGTATTCCATGGGAAGATATGCACGCTTTTCATGAACCATGGTACTATCATCCCAATTTTACCGTTCAGGAAGGCAGAAACATACAGGAAGAAGCTTACCAGCGTGATTTTAATGAACTGGGCCCCTCTATCCTGCGTTTTATCGAAGCAGACTACGAAGGCTGGAAATATTTCAGTCAGTCCGACAAACCTCACTTGAGAGCAAGGGCAGATTTCATCACGCAACAAATGAGAATCTATAAGGTCATGCTGATAGCCATGGAGCATCTTGTGCCGACCGCTCATATGCGTGAACGGGTCAGAGATGTCCGGCAAAAAGTGGAGGGTTCATTCGGCGCAACCAATCTTTTTTTAAAAGCGTTGGCAGGCATATTTTTTCTGACGGGACGACTCCGGGAATTCCGGAACCGCCACTGGGGCGATGTTATCCAACCGCCCACAAAAATAAAATACTATTCATAACATGTACTCAAAATAGTTTTTACTATGCTATACAAATAAAAATATGGATAATTTACAAGAGGTCATCTGTCAACAATTCATTTTGCTGGAGCCGATGACCAGAATCGAACTGGTGACCTACTGATTACGAATCAGTTGCTCTACCGGCTGAGCTACATCGGCATCCGCTGAGCATTAAGAATGAAGGTCAAAATGTTTATCTTAGAGTGTATCTATTGTCAAGTTTTTACATTGTTCACAAAACAGGCCATTGAATATGATTATTTTTCTTCTAATTTTTTTAAGCCTTTACGGTGGAATTAATTTCTACTTTTATTTCAAGGCAAAAAATATTTTTTATTTCTCCGGCAAAACAGAAATAATCGCAATCATTATCATTACCTTTCTGCTTTTTGCGCCAATCCTAATCCGGTTAGCGGAAAAATTTAATCTGGAAACGATGGCACGATCAATTGCCTATTGTGGTTATCTTTGGATGGCTTTTGTTTTTTTATTTTTCTTTGTCAATGTTTCAATGGATCTAACCAGATATATCCTGCAATTTTTTTTCAAAAGTTTTGGAAACACTCAAATGAGAAGCATTTTTTTTGGTCTTTCCATTCTCCTCTCTCTTTCCTTTGTTTCCTATGGTTATTTTGATGCCCAAAGCATTCGAATCAATAAGCTGGAAATTTACTCCTCGAAATTATCGCCGGACTTTGAAAAAATCCGAATCGTCCAGTTATCCGATGTGCATATCGGTTTAATCATCAGAGACAAACGGTTGAAATCTATTTTAGAACACGTGAAAGATTCAAAACCGGACATTTTAGTATCGACGGGAGATCTTCTGGACGGTGAATTGGATGATGTCAGTTTTGAGGCGGGGCAATTTGCTGAAATAAAACCGAAATACGGCAAATATGCTGTAACAGGCAATCATGAATACTATGCGGGGATAGAAAAATCTTTGGAATTTACCCAAAAAGCCGGATTTGAAATTTTACGTAACGAAAGTAAAAAAGTGGCGGGAATAAATATCATCGGCATCGAAGATTTAACAGGCAGGAAACGTGGTCTTACAGAACAAAGCCCCGGTTCTTTTAAGCTCTTTCCAAAAGAGAAGATTAATGAGTTTATTTTATTATTAAAGCACCAGCCTATCGTACAAGAAGACGTAAATTTCGACTTGCAGCTTTCCGGTCATACCCATAGAGGACAGATTTTCCCTTTTATACTCTTTGTGCAAATCTTTTTCCCCATGAATTCCGGATATCATGAATTAAGTAATAATAAATTTCTTTATATCAGCAATGGTGCCGGGACATGGGGTCCGCCCGTTCGCTTTCTGGCTCCTCCCGAAATAACGGTGATTGATTTAATAAAAAAATAACATTATAAATATTCATTACTTGCAATTAAGCAGAGTATCCTTAAGAAAAAATTTCAATTCTGTATTTACATAAAACATGCGCTATATGAAAGGAGTTGCCTGATATCGTTTAAGTACCTAAAAAATATTTATATTTTCATAAAAAAATGATGTTTCTCCTTGACAACAGGACTCTGCTTGTATATGATTTTTGCACTTTGCACAGAATGCTTATTGATCATGCATAAAACGTTTTAATATTTAAGAGCGCTTGTGTTTTTGTGCTCATTGTTGTTTGTTTGATCGGAAATTAGGTTGATGAGAGTTAATGAATTATCATTACACGTGATTATGCAACACATTTCCGAAAAAATTTTTATATTAAATATATTTTAGCGTCTTTTAGCAAATTTAAACATACAATAATGTTTTGTCAGATTTAAGTTACGTTAGTTTTGAAAACAGAAATATATGAGCTCAAAGGACATTGATGAAAAGAAAATTTATTAATGGTTTGCTGTTCGCAGTTGTTTTTACGTTTACGCTAATCGCGACGTCTCCCCTTATGGCATATCAGGCCGTCAAAGGAAAACAACTTGCTTTGAAAGGAGTAAGCGCCGGTGACGCGGAATCGGTCATTGATAATGAATCGTCCCAAAACCCTCAGCCGGAAGCAAAAGAAACAAAAGTCAATGAACAACCGCAAAATACTCAACCGGACGTAAATAACGCAAACGCCGCTGAGCCGCCGCAAAATATTCAGTCGGAAGTAAAAGAAACGAAAATCAATGAATCCTCCAAAAGTATTGAAGAGGAATTGAAAGAGCTCAAAGAGGAAATAAAAAAAATACGCGGAGAAAATGAGGCAAGAAAAAAGCTGGAGATTCCTGAAGAGGAAAAGAGTCAATCCGTGGAAGATATTCTTTCCGCTGCCGGTCGTCAGTATTCTCTTTTGAGAAAAGGAACCGTCGGGTTGTCATACTCTTTTGGTTACTCATATTATTCCGGAGATGTCATTGATGAGTCAACAGTAGTTTTACGCAGGGTTAATCATAACTTTACCAATACCATTTCAGCTGAATATGCGCTGTTCAATAATCTTACGCTGAGTTCCAATTTCCCTTTTGTCTACAAATACAACAAGGTGGGAACGGATGAATCACTGGATGTAACGGATTTGGGAGACATAAGTCTGGGACTAGCCTGGCAGCCATTTAAGGCTGGAGGACGAATTCCTTCTACCATCTTTTCTTTCGGTGTAAATTTCCCCACCGGCAGCAGCCCTTATGAAATAAATTATAATGACGAGCTTTCCACCGGAGCAGGTCATTATGCACTTCAGGCCGGAGTTTCTTTAAGCAAAGTCATAGATCCTCTGGTTGCCTTCGGTTCCTTGAGCTACACGTATGGCTTCCGTGAAAGCGGCCTATCTCAAATCATTTATGAGGATCCCAACGATTCCTCCAACAGAATATATCTGACGGAAGTCAAACCGGGCAGTTCCATTGGATTGGCTTTCGGATTCGGCTATGCCCTGTCCTACCAGGCTTCTATGAATTTATCCGGTCAATTGGGTTATTCTTTAGGCAGTAAATACACCAATACCGGCAGTGGTGGTGCTTCAACCGAAAGTTCAACGGGAAGTTCCCTGAGTAGTTCCCTGAGCATAGGAACAGGATGGAGAATAACCGCGGCAAGATCCTTATATGCAAGTATGGGAATTGGATTGACCAATAATGATCCTGATGTGTCGATATCTTTAAAATTCCCGTTTGAGTTTGAGCTTTAAAAGAAATTTTATACACATAGATAAAACAATTATGCCTAAAAATGCATATTAAATGTGAAGGTTATACATTGATTTTATGAAAGAATTAAATGTTTCATGTTTATAAAAAAGCGGGGTCAAACATATCCGTGTAATTTTTCTTTCTCATGCGTTGTGAACTAAAATAGTTTTTTAACAGATTTATAATACAAGAATGGGAGAGCAGTAATAATGACAATATTTTTTAAAAGCATGATGTTTATTGCACAGCTACCATTATCAGTATTTATCTTTTTTCAGAAAAAGAATTTAAGTTTCAACAAGATAATGCGTTTACAGGCGCCTTTCTATGCAATAGGCGTAATATTTGCTGCCACCTTGGTTTTTTATATCCCCCACGCAAAAGCCGCTTTCAATGAATCAATGGCTATTGATACCAAAGCCATTTCTTTAGCCAATAATGTGACAGCCGATCCGCCAGGCACCGGATCAATTCATTACAATCCCGCGGGACTCTCTTTGATGGGGGATGGAGCTTATATCAGCTTCGGGCTGATCCCTGTTCTGATGGATAAAAAAGGGAGATTTGAAAAAGATAACTCTCGTATCGGTTTCCACGATTTCCGGGGAGACGTTGAGGAAGATCCGCTTGCCGGCAAGGAAACAAAAACCAGAACCGGTAACATGTTTATTCCTGTTCTCAACGACACCGCAGAAGCTTTGGCGGGTCCGATACTCGGCCTCTCCTATAGAAAACCCGGTTCAAAGTGGACATTTGGCTATGCCACTTACGCCCAATATGCGGGTGGTTGGAAATTCGAGCCAGACGACCCGTCCATTTATGGCGGAAAATCCGTTTATATACAACACCTGAATTACGCCGTTCCGGCGGTAAGCTACAGAATCAATAATAATCTGTCTATCGGCGCCTCTTTCTCTCTGGGGCAGACGGTTATGGGCATTAGTACGGATGTCAGAGCACCCAACGAAATAGTCAATATAACCAAAGTACTGGGTGATGCGACTCAAAATATGTCCAATCCCATCTTCGATTTAACAGTTCCATTTCCTTTGTTTGGCGGAGGAATCGGGCCGTACGATTATGTAGGAAATCTTACATTTGATATTCGGGATGATTTTTCCCCTGGTTATAACCTGGGCGTGTTGTGGGAACCTTTTGACTGGGTGTCATTCGGGCTCTGTTACCAGAGCGCTATTAAATCAAATATGTCCGGAAGATTTGCCTGGGAGTATAGTGAGGATTGGCAAAGAATGGTGTCTTGGAGCGGTAGCACCGCCATCATGCAGATCGCCTCGATCATTTTCGACCTGCCTTATAATGTGGAGGCGAAACAAACCGGAGCGGTGAATGCGACGGTGGAATTTCCGCAAATCGTTAATTTTGGCATTAAACTCACCCCGATAAAAAGACTGTCTCTTTTAGGAGAATTGCACTGGGCGGAATGGTCTTCCATCCAGGAAGATAACATTAGATTTGATCAGAAAATTCAACTTCTTCAACTGGCCAAGTTTATGGGCTACACCGATGGACCCTACAATATGGTCTTGACAAGGAAATTCAAAGATACGCTTAACTGGGGAGTTGGCGTGGAATACCAATTGCTGGATTGGCTGCAACTGCGTGCCGGTTATGAAAACAGAAAATCATCCACCGTGGACCGATATTACGACCTATTGTACGCTCTGCCCACAATGCATTACTATGGCGCTGGAATGGGAATTAAATGGTCGGATATTGATATTGATCTGGCACTCGGTTATATGAATAGCAAGAAGAACCGGGTTGAGGCCGGATCCAGTTCAAACTTCAGTTCGTATGTTCTGGGAGCGGGTGTTCAAAACCCCTACAGAGGGTTGAATTATGAAGAGGAAGTATCCGTTTATATGGCATCTCTTAAGGCCACGATGCCTCTTCATCTGATCACCGATCTGGTTTTTGATTTACTGCCAATCAAGTTCGGCAGCGCCAAGGTGAAAAAAGTTTCGGATCTGAATACGCCGGTGGATTTATCCATGAATTTTATCGACAATATGCGCTTTGAAAATAAGTATTATTTCATAGAAAATAGTGATTAATATTTAAATACACGTTCAATAATTTGTTCCTGCCTTGAGTTGAAGAAGCCGTTTTTGTCTCATGTCATCTTCCATCACTCTCAGGTGTTCGTTCTTGCGTTTATAGAAATCACTGACATTTTTTCTATAAAAGTCATAAATAATCTGGCTCGCCGGTGGATTTAAATTAACATATAAACTGAAGAGGCTAAGGAGAACTTCGGGATTCTTAATATCTTTGAAGCGCATCGGGCCAAGATCAACCAGCTGAGTTTCCGGCGGAATCTTAGAAAGAACCGATTGATGGACCAATACCGCTGCGTTTTTTTCAAAATACACAAGATGCCATCCGGCGTTTAAAAAATCAAAGATCAGAGGAAGTTCCTTATAATGAATGATAGCTGTTTTAAAAGGATATTTTTTGTTAAATTGAATGATATCTTCAGCCGTTGCGGGTTTACTGATGAATTCCCAATAATCAGGGGCAACCTGCCCGGCAAATGGTACATGACGCGGATCAATGAAAACTTTGTAATCCGGGTAAAGGTCCCATAACAGATAGCCGCCTATGAGATAATCATTAAAAATAGGACCTTCCAAATGATATTTCTTCAGAAAGGCCACTTCCTTTACGGGCGCAAAGCTGTCTAATCCCGATCCGAGCCACTTATTATCAGCGCTATACCGTAACGTAACATAGGCAATGTTAAAAAAGAATAACATAAAAATAAGCAAAGCAAAAACCGTTGTTTTCCTGGTGATGCTTTTCAGATTTAAATGGTAGAGTTGGTAAAAAAATGTGAAAAAAAACATGAGAGGAAACATAAAATTTGCACGGGTTGCTCTCATGCTACCCCAAAACGTTGCAATATTGACGATTAATCCTGTAAAATCCAGCGTTCGATTTTTGATTAATTCGTAGAAAACAAGACAACACTGAAACAACATCATCACAACCATAATCCAAAATATTATTCCCATCCGGGAAAAGGAGGTGTCGATATTACCGACATCTTTGAAGTATGAAAGAAAATATGTCCAGAGAGGAATATAGGCTTGAATATATTTGCTGTTTAAATCGAATGATTCAGAAATAACGCTATGATAAATGCTCATCACGTAATCCATGCCATAAGGGTTGAACCATGTCGCTGTCAAGGCAAGCAGGCATGCTATTCCCAGATGAATAAATTCCTTCCTTGTAAAGGTAAATGATTCTTGAGGGAAAATAATGATATTTAAAAGTTCGCCAAAGAAGAAACAAGCAAGAAAACAAAAGCCCAGGATAAAACCCCCGTGCAGATTAACCCATACCGCAAAAATGAACGGATAAAGATAAAAAAGATATTTCCTGCGGGTTATCTTAACGTATAAAGAAATAACCCCCAGTAAGCAACCGAGCAAAATGGAAAACAACTCAGGCTTGTAATAACTGATAGAGTACGAGCAAGCAATGCCGAGTGCGGCAATAAGTATAATGCTGGTAATATCTACTTTTTGATGGATAACGCGAAAGAAAAAATAAATTAAAAGAAAAATTCCTGAAAATATGAGCCATTGAAATATCCACAGACCGAATCCACCGGCCAACTCATAGAATAAATATACGATAATACTTCCAAGACACGTATTGTAAATCCAGTTTGAGTCCGCCGGTGTCCATGAAAATATTGAATGATCAATCATTAAAGTATGATGCGTTAAATAATATTTGCCCAGTGCCATCTGCCACCATACGTCATAATCATAACGTTCCACGGGAAATTTTAACAAGATCATGACAGGCAGAAGCGCTATCACAATCCACTTTAGCCATCGAGAAGAAGCTAGTCTTTCCGAACAGGAGACCAACGACGATATGAATGGGCTGGATACTATTTTTTTCAAGAATGAAAGAAAAGAAGACATCTGTGCGGAAGAAATAAGTTTGTCTAAGATGAAAAACAAATCAGCGCGGATGCGAGGTCGCTTGCTGTGCACGTCAAGCATCGGACCATTAACCGGCCACCTGTTTTTCGTTCTTTTTGTTTTTTCTTTGTTAATAATCATCGTTGTCTTTATGAAATTGCCAATGAGTGATCGCTATGTCCTGACTTCAAAAATATAGTATTTTATTCCGGAGACATTTGCAAAGGAAAGGATTGTGCCATCTTCTGGACTCAAATCTACAGCCAACTGGTGACCATGGCTTTCAGGATTCCATGAGCGTAACATATCAAAAACAAATGGAGAAGCAATCATAAGAAACAATTATCCATGAGTTTGGATATCGACAGTTATGCAATTTTCCGGATGTTTAATCCATCATATTCATTTTATCGTGATACCGTATTACAAATAACGGCCTGAAATTTATATATCCTTATGGCTGTTCAATCAAACCATCTATGATAGGTATAATAGCCTCTGGAAATTTCGAAACCAAATTTGATCAGAACCTTTTGTACGGAAATATTCTTGAGCTGGGTTGAGATAATCATTTTTTTTACTTTTTTTGAAAGACACCAATTCACCGCTTTGCATAAAAAAGAATGATAGATTCCCTGGCCTTGAAAATCTGGATGAATGCCGCCAAGAAACATTTCACCTTCATCCGGACTATTAATTCTCAAAACACCAAAGCCTACTATCTGTTGATTAATTTCACCCACCAGAAAATTATCAGAATCCCTTGAAGCGAATGTTTTTCTGGCCCAGTCCGCATATGCCTCATCGCATTTATTTTTATCCAATCTGGAATCGGCATGGTAATGTCCGACATAACCATGGAACGATTCCCTCGCAACCGATATCATTTCTTTTCCTTCTTCCCCACGAATTGGCCTTACATGAACCACACCCTTTTCGGCAGGGATATCTTGCCTGGCCAAATCCAGACTATAATAAACAAGAGTATCCATTAATAGAAAACCCTTTTTTTCCATGGATTGAGCCGCATCAAGGTCCGACATATTACAACGAGCGATGAGCAATTTCACTTTTCTTGCAAAGCAAAAATCTAAAATAGCAGATAAACTTTCAGCGGTTATTCCTATCACTCTTGCTGTTACCACGCCAAATCTTTCTGTATCAATGTCTGAAATAAATATGTCCGGGAAACTGGAACTCATTAATCCTCCAAACCTGATAATATGTGTACTCGATTTCTGGAATTGAAATCTTATATAAAATTATGCGATCCTCGACTTCCATATTTAAATATTTACCAAAATCATCATTTAAAGTTTTCTATAAAATATCACGGCGACAGCCACATTTTTTTATATTGAAGTTCTTTTTCCCTGTTCTTTATTTCAACATCCATAGCATTTAATATGTCCTGTTTGAATTTATAGAAATCACTGACATTATTTCTAAAAACACCATAAATATATCGCCCTGCCTCCGGATTTAAGCGAACATAAAAATTAAAAACATTTACCAAAACGTCCGGATTTTTGACCCGGCTAAAGCGTAAGGGACTAAGATTCTCGCTGCCAATTTCCGATTTAATAACAGGAAGAAGTGATTTGTGCATCAGGACCGCCGCATTTTTTTCAAAATACAAAAGCCGCCATTCATCATCCTCTGATTTAAGAAAATCAAAAATAAGCGCCATCTGCCTGTAATGAAGAATGACCAGCTTAAAAGGATATTTCTTTCTAAAAAGACGTATATCTTCACGGTTGACTCGTTTGGTGGTAAATTCCAAATAATCCGGTATGACCTGTTTTATATAAGGACTGCAACGTGGATCAATAAAAACTTTATAGTCCGGATAAAGACTCCACATCAAATAACCTCCAACCACGTAATCATTGAATATAGGACCTTCTATTTTATATTTCTTCAAGAAATCCACTTCCTTCACCGGCGCGAAACTATCAAGCCCTCGACCGAACCATTTCATATCACCGCCATATCTTATATCGTAATAGACAGTGCCGGCGAAAAACAACGAAAATACCAGTAAAGAAAAGAGAGCGGCTTTTTTCATGCCGTTTTCAAGTCTTAATCGGTGAATCATCAGATAATAGATAATAAAGAAAAAAGCTACGGGGAAAAAGTAGGCTGCTCTGCTGGTTTCCATGCCTTTCCAATATAAAGCGATACTGATTATGATGACGGCAAAATCACAGGATTTTTTCTTTATTAATTCGTAGGCAGAAAAAATGATGACGGTAATAATCATCAAGGTCATTATCCATGCAGTAGAACTGACATTAAAAGATTCCCCTGAAACATTCTTTAAGTATGTCCAAAGACTGACATAAGCTAAAATATACTTAGTATTTATTTCGGCGTTAAGTTCAGAGGTAATTCCCATATACGTACTCGCAAGATAATCCACACCGTAGGGATTTAATAAAGTGGCCAAGATGGATAAAACCATGGCAATGCCAAGATGAGCCAGTGTATCCATTGGAAAAGATTTTTTGGTAAAGACTATTTTATTGAGGCATTCACCGGAAAAGGCCATGACCAAGAAGACCAGTCCAACAATATAAGCTCCGTGCAAATTAACCCACAAGGCAAACATGATCGGGTAAAGATAAAAAAGATATTTCCTGCCGGTTATCTTGATATAAAAAAATATAAATACCATCCAGCAAAACATAAGAAGAGAAAACAGTTCGGGTTTGTAATAACGGCATGCCGGAGAACAGGCAATGGCAATGGCGGCGATCATCGTAACACTGTTGATATCCAAACGTTGACGAATTACACGTAAAAGTAAATAAAAAGAAAGAAAAATTCCCCCGAAAATCAACGTATGCATCAACCAGAGTCCAAAGCCGCCCATTAAATTGTAAAATAGATAGATGGCCACGCTGCCCAGGCAGGTATTATAAATCCAAGAAGGGTCTGTGGGTGTCCAGGAAAAAATAGAATGATCCATGATCAACGTCTTGTGGGTGACGTAATACTTCCCCAGTGCCATATGCCACCATACATCGTAATCCACGTTATCAACTGGATACTTAAGCAAAAACAGCGCTGGTAAAAGGAATATAAACAGCCATCTCAAGTATTTCAGAGATAAAAGGCTTTCTGTAAAACTCAAGAAGGAATAAAATTTTGTCGAAAGAGATTTTATGGTATTAAAAGAACCGTTCATAGGAATAGCATGCTCCTCGTCTCTGTTTTGCGTTTCACTCATCAGTAGCGTATCCTTTTCATATTATTACTTCAGCAATTAAATATAACCACCGCTTTTCCACAAGGCCTGTATTTGTAACCATTCAATGTTTCGTCCGGCTTTATTTAATTGCCGAAGGAGTAATCATAATCTCTTATAAAAATCTTTTATTTTATCGGTAACTTCACAGGCATCTTTTTCAGTCATTTGATAATAAAGCGGCAAGCGCAAAAGACAGTTACTTACCTTGTCCGTAACATCCAATTTACCACAAGTTCTTCCATATCGTTTGCCTGCAGGGGAACCATGAAGAGGCACATAATGAAAAATAGCCGATATTCCATGCTTTCTTAAAAAAAGAGCCAGTTTTTTTCTTTCGTCCAGAGAACGGGTTATTATGAAAAATATATGACCGTTAACTGAACAATGATCAAGGACGCAGGGCAGTTGAATATAACTTTTTTCAGCCAACGGCTGCAACGCCTGCAGATACAAATTATAAATCAGATTACGCTTGGCCATAATTTGATCCGCTTTTTCCATTTGGGCATAAAGGAACGCCGCAATAATATCGCTGGGCAGATAAGACGAACCCATATCAACCCATGTATATTTATCCACCTGTCCGCGAAAGAACTTGCTGCGATTGGTTCCCTTCTCTCGAATTATTTCCGCCCGCTCGAAATATTTTTCATCATTCATGAGCAAAGCGCCGCCTTCTCCTGAAATAATATTTTTTGTTTCGTGAAAAGAACACGCTCCGAAATGTCCGATGGATCCCAATTTGCGTCCCTTGTATGCGGATAGAATGCCCTGCGCGGCGTCTTCAATGACGAGCAAGTCGCGCTTCCGGGCTATATCCATAATCACATCCATTTCACAGGGGACACCGGCGTAGTGAACCGGTAGTATAACTTTTGTATGGGGTGTAATAGCTTTTTCAATAAGTTTTTCGTCTATATTGAGTGTGTCTTGACGAATATCAATAAATACCGGAATTCCCCCTCTTAAGACAAAAGCATTGGCCGTGGAGACAAAGGTATAGGATGGCATGATGACTTCATCACCCGGTTGAATGTTGATTAGCATGGCCGACATTTCCAGAGCCGCCGTGCAGGAGTGGGTCAGAAGCACCTTATGACAGCCGAGGCGTTTTTTCAGCCATGCTTCACACTTTTTCGTAAAGGGACCGTCGCCCGCCGCATGGCTGTTCTCAACAACAGCCTGAGCAATATAAGTAAGCTCCTGACCGACAATAAACGGTTTATTAAAGGGAATTATTTTTTTATGTGATGTCACCAATGCTCCTTTTTCATTATAAAGTTTCTTTTCATTACTGTACTTTTATAAGAAGAGGTTTTACTTTATGTTCAAAAAGAACTCTAAAAATTTTTAAAAAATACCTCCAATCATCACGCGATTTCAATTTAGGTAGCAAATATTTCAATATATTGACGGGATTCAGAAAGAATTTCATTTTGTGAATAAACCATTTTCTTGATACCTTCTCAAGAATAAAATTCAATTCTTCCGATTTCATGGTCGCCGTATCATAATCACTTCTGTAAAAATGTGATGCACGCACAATGGCCCTGTCTAACAAACCTTCTTTCTTAAAAATTTCATAAAGATCGCTGCCCGCCTGTGGTTTGGCTACGAGAAATGAAGCATAATCCAATTTAGTGGAAAATGCATAGCAAATGGTTTCTTCAATTTGTTGTTTTGTTTCATAGGGAAAGCCGATAATGAAATTCGCTGAAGTCCAAAATCCTAATTGGTTTGCTTCCTTTATCAATATTTTTGACTTATGTAAGTCCACGGGCTTGCGGATGAATTTCAGCGTTGTTTCGTTTCCAGTCTCTATTGGAAAACGGATTGAATAAAATCCAGCTTCCCTCATTTTTTTAAGCAATGCTTTATCCACCAGCCAGATGCTGACTCCGGCATCAACCGCAAAAGTCAAATCCAATTTACGTTTAATAAAATATTCACAAAATTTATCTATGCGGTCCCTTTTTGTGAAAAACTGATCATCATTGATGACTATTTCCCTAATTCCATATTTGGATACAAGCATTTCGATTTCTTCAAATACTTTTTCAATCCCTCTTGGTCTCCATATTTTTCCCCAGACAACTTTCGTGCTGCAGAAAATGCAGTTATATGGACAACCTCTTGACGTCATTATTGTTGCAACAGGTTCTTTCCTGACGTACCAAACACACTTTTTATTGGATTCCTTATAGAATTCCATATCAATGAATGACCGGTCCGGTATGGGAAGAATATCCAGATCTTTTATCAGTTCTCTATCCGGATTGGAAACAACCACTCCTTTCGAATCACGAAAAGTAAGTCCCTGAATATCATTAATGAGTACTTCACCCATTAAAAACTTTATTAAATTTGTGAGTATTATTTCTCCTTCTCCTCTGACAACGTAGTCCACGCTTCTAGCATCTTTCATAATTTTTTCCGCTTCAATGGTCGCATGCGCTCCTCCCAAAACAATAGGCACACGAGGAAAGATATTTTTCACTTTGTTTGCCACTTCCAGTGCATCAAGGGCATAAGCTGTGAAATTACAGGTTATGCCGATAAGATCAGGACTAAGTTTTTCAAGCTCCTCTCGCATGAATGTTTCATCATTCTTTCCCAGTACATAAAAATCGTCTTGGGCTATAGGAATGCCGGAACCTAATGCATATAAATCGAGAACGTCAATTTTGACTTTTTCTTTAAATACATGTATCAAATAACTGGCAAGGCAAACAATGCCTAACGGTTCAGAAAGATAAATGTTTTTCTCCCGAACAGTTATATAAGGATGTATAAGAACGATATTCATCATTCAACATTCATGTAAATCAGTTGATGGATTCTTGCAGTTTTATCCAACATTTCATCCATGGAGTCATATTTCAGCAGAACAACGCCGGCTTTATCCGTCAGATAATTATTTATCCGGTAACTTTTTCGCAACCAGATAAGTTTGTCATAAATATTCCCTTCTATTTGTTTATCGATTATCACGTTTTTGATGATTCCATTTTTAGGGCTCATGATACAATGCCTGCCGCAGAATCCTTTCTGACTGACGGCAGGGAAACCGGAACAATCCATTCCTGCCTCCGCCCGGACAATCCAGCCGGCCCAATCGAGACCGGTTGAATAATCAACAGGATACGGATACAAATCTCCCGAACAGCGCCTCGTAATTTCAAGAATATAGGCCTTCTTGCCGCTGTACAAATATTGAATATGAAATATTCCGTCCTTTAAGGACAGCATTTTTGATATTTTTTCAATATTTTGAATCAAGTCATCCGCCACTTCACTGACGTTTACCGCCGGTGCGGCGGATGTCGAAACAAAAAAGGGATTCAGATAAGAATACTCATTATCACTAAAATAAAAAACAACCCTGCCATTTACAATAAACGTGCTGAAGCTGTGTTGCGATCCTTTTATAAAATCTTCAATCACGATGCGTCTGGAATGGGACAGGGAGAAGGCTGTTTGTATCGTCCCCGGGCATTCTTTAGCAGAGCGAACCACAGAAACACCTTTCCCGCCACTCAAATCAATCGGTTTTATAATGAGAGGGAAGCGGCGCTTGTTGATGGCAGCCAGTGCCTTATCGATATCATCAAAACCTTCCGCATACGGCGTCGGAATATCATTTGCCATGGAAAATTTTTTAAAAAGATCTTTTTGATGTAATATCTTTGTCGTCTCATATGCATCATGACCAGGCAAACCAAGTTTTTCAGAAATATAGGACGCGGTCATAATGCCGAAATCATTGGAACATGAACAAACCGCATCCACATTTAAATTTCGGGCAACTTCCAGAACAGTCTCCGGATCGGAATAATCAGCAAAGCAATATTCGTCAGAATATTGATGCCCGATAAGTTCAGGATTATTACCCGTCGTAATAACATAAAAATCCAGAGATTTTGAAGACTTGATGAGAGGAATTTCCGAATGGCTTCCGTTGAGAATAAGCAGTTTTTTCTTTTTTATCATTTATCTGCACATTCTAAATATAATTTTAAAATCATCTAACGATGGCTGAAATCAATCCAGGTTGTTTTCAAATAGCTGTATTCATCGAACGCAAAAATTGACTTATCTTTTCCGATCCCGGATTCCTTGATCCCGCCAAACGGCGCCGTATTGTCATCATTTCCATAACCATTAACATGCACGATGCCTGCCTGCAAGTTACGGGAAACATAATACGCTTCCTTGAGATCGTCTGTCCAGATTGATGCGGCCAGTCCGTAACGGGAATGATTGGCAATATCAATGGCCTCTTGTATTGTATCAAAACCGATGACCACTAGAACAGGACCGAATATTTCTTCTTTAACAATACTTGAATCAAGATCAACATCGGTAAATATCGATGGCAAAACGGCCATTCTTTTCTTTGTTAAAAACCACTTGTTGGGGGGTGGGGTTATTAATGTAGCACCGGTTTTAATTCCCTGCTTTATATATCTCTCTATCTTATCTTTCTGCTGCTTGCTCACTACGCAACCCACGTCCGAATTTATATTCATAGGATCATCGGGTATGTATTTTACGCTTTCAGATTTCAGATAATCTATTAACTTTCTTTTCAGTTCATGATGAACAATGACCCTTGATGGTGCGGAACATATCTGACCTTGATTGTAAAAAATATTTTTGGCCAGCACGGATGCCGCTCTTTTCAGATCATTACATTTTTTAGATATGATAAAAGGACTCTTGCCTCCGCATTCCAGCCCGACTTTTTTTATATTGGACTGACCGGCGTATTGCAGAATCATTTTGCCCACTTCCGACGAACCGGTAAAGAAAATACCGGCTACATCTTTATGCATGGCCAATGCCTTTCCGGCCATGTTTCCATAGCCGGGTACAACATTAAACACGCCATCCGGAATCCCGGCTTTCTTGGCCAGCCTGGCAACTTCCAGAATCGAAAAAGACGATTGTTCCGCCGGCTTGATCACAACGGAATTGCCCATAAGCAACGCGGGGGCAAATTTCCACGTTGAAACCACCAGAGGATCATTCCAAGGAGTAATAATACCGACGACTCCCAGAGGCTCTCTGGTAATAACAGCGAATGAATTATTTTTCGGCGGCATTGCATAATCATAATATTTGTCCAGACTCTCCGTAAAATAACGCAAGGCTTCAAAGGCCTTGGGGATGGAATCGTAAAAATAATTTTTAAATGCCCTGCCGGTCTCAACCGTATCCAGAAGTGCCAGCTTCTCCCTGTTTTGCTCCATTAAATCGGCAAGTTTAAAAAGAATTTCTTTTTTTTCTTCTGTTTGTTTATTTCGCCATATTTTTGATTCAAAACTTTTTTTCGCCGCCGCAACCGCTTTATTAATATCCCTGGCACAGCAAGCACAAAGTCCGGAAAGATCCGTCCTGTCAACTGGACTTACTTTCCTGATGGTCTTGCCGTTGACCGATTTTACAAAAGAACCGTCAATGAAAGCCCTCTTTTCAATGGTTAATTTATCAATCATTTGCTTTATATCTTTTGTCATAACTTTTATTACTGCCGTTATAAAATTTTCTTACGACAAATTATCAGATGAACCGGTCATATTCATCTACCACATCCACATCTTTCCCGTCTTTAAGATCTTTGATGATTCTGAGAATTTCAATGTTCGATTCATGTCTGAGACAGTGAAACATACATTTTTGGGAAGGATTGGCAAACGCCATGACTTCCTTGCGGCGTTTTCCATTCCAAAGTTCAGCAAAAGACATTTTTTGGGCATCGCCTATGCGGAAATTTTCTTTTCCCCGCCAGTAGGGACATATAAATACCCCCGAAGGGCATATCAGCGTTCTTAATTCGGAAACCGGACATCTGTGATAATTTTTGTTCTGAGCGTTTTTTACTCCGGTCAGTGATTCTTCCAGATTAATCGCTTTCATTATTTTAAAGGAATCCGTATCGAGGGCATTCAAACGGTCGACTTCCTTTCTCGCGTCCCGCATTCTTTCTTCGCTATGCACGACCAGAGCGTGATCTATCCCTCCCGCGTAAGCGTAACTCGGCTTAACTTCGAAATAATTACAGCCGATATCCCTGGCCATTAAGGCCGCCGCGTATATTTCGTTGATATTCGGTTTGATGCCAAAACCGTCAGCCTCCGTGCGAATCAGGAAAGAAAATCCCATTTTACCATTTTTAACCCTGGCCAGTTTTCTCATGTTATTAACGACATGATGAAATTTGGAATCCCCGTTTCTGGATGGTCTCAGTCTGTCGAACGTCTGCTGTGTCGCCGCATCCATGGAAATCCGCGTCCAACTGGAAAATTCGGCGATGGTGTCCAGATATTTATCTATCAATGTTCCATTGGTCGTAATACCAAGATGAACATCGTGTTCACCAAGATATCTCATAAAATTTCCGATTACCGGATGCATCAGCGGCTCGCCGCCGCCGATCAGTATCACAGCTTTTACGCCGGCTTCTTTTAACTCAACGCCCAGTGAAAGAAGTCTTTCATTGGAAAAACGGCCTTTATTCGCAATAATATCTTCGCTGACACAGCCCGGACATGCTAAATCACAGGCTTCCGTGGCATCCAATTCCACGACCAAAGGGTTTGTTGATCCGTTTGCCCAATCCGTCTTCTTAATTTTATCCAGAACAAAGCCCTGAAATAATTTTTTCACGATATTCATTTTTTGCGCCATTTGTCACTTTCTCCACCTTTTATTGACACAGGCTAAATGGCTGTTTTTTCATTAGGCTTTGTAATTTCTTTGACAATATAAAGCGGCCTGTTTTTCACTTCATTGTATATTTTCCCCACGTACAACCCCACCATTCCTGTCACCATGATGATAAGCCCGGATAAAAAGAATAAGGAAACCATAAGGCTTGTCCAGCCATCGGCAATATGGGAACTGATAAAATATCTGATAATCAACCAAAAAGCATAAAATAAAGACAACGATGATATGATGAAACCTGTCTGGATAGAAAGAATAAGCGGTTTATTCGAATGCGATAATATATGATCAAAAGCGAGGTTTACTCTGCTTTTGAAAGAATAGGCCGATTTACCACTTGTTCTCGGAGAGTGGTCAACCTCTATTTCCGATTTTGAGAAGCCCACGAGACTGACAAGCAGACCAAACGATCTATCCGCTTCTTTCAGCTTTCTGACATGATCAATGACTCTTTTGGAATAAATACCGAAATTAGCCACCTTGTTATCAAATTTCTGGCCGGTTAGATAATTGAAAACCAGGTAAAAAAGTTTAGATGTCATTCTGACAAGGACAGAATCTTTTCTGTTTTCGCGTTTTCCGACGACGATCTCATACCCCTCGGATGCTTTCGTAAAAATCTTCTTAATCTCTTCCGGTTTATCCTGCAAATCACCGTCCATAACCACAATCCAGTCACCGGTACAATAATCCAACCCTGCGGTTATCGCATAATGCTGGCCGAAATTACGGGACAGATTAATACCGGTAACACGTTTGTCGTTACCGGCCAATGCTTCAATAATCTGCCAATCATTCTCCGGGCTGGCATCGTTAACGAAGATAATTTCAAAATCATTGGTTATCTGCTCCAGGGAAAGCACCAACCTTCTGTGCAATTCGGCAATGAAACCGGCACACCTATAACAAGGTATTACCACTGATATTTTACTGTTTTTTCTCATATAATTAGACATTTGCATAACAATCCGCAAAATTCAACTCTTTTATCCTTAAATATTTAAGGTGATATTTTACGATTATTTTTTACTCGCGCGATGACGTACAAACTTCCTCCGAAAAAGTTGGGGATAAAGTCAATGAATTTATTTTCGATACGGCAAAACCAAAGTAAAATTTTATTCATGAAACGATTATTTGCGGAGTCTTCCGACCTATGCCCTGCATAGTCTCTTCCTCTGTCCGGTTTGAAAATTCTGCGAAGAAACAAAAGCGGGACAATGCTTATAAAAAAATATTTGATTTCGATAACTTCAAATCCATTTTCCTTGATTTTTTCCCGTAAAGCTTTTTTTTTATATCGCCTTTTGTGATGCGCAGCTCTGTCGTAAAGACTCCATAACCATTGATGCGCGGGAACCGTTATAATCACTTTCCCGTTTTGTTTGTGTAACATCCTGCAAACATTACCAAGCACCTTGTTTTCATCTTCCACATGCTCCAACAAATCGAACAGGCAAACAAAATCAAATTCATTATCGAAAGTAACTTTTAATATATCAAACTGATACAGTTCCTTAATGCCATTACGGCGGGCATATTCAAGGCCATTGCTATGCATCTCGCCGACGCATATATTTTCATAGCCATTAGATATCAAATACCCGGTTACATTTCCCGTGCCCGCGCCAATATCAATGCCTCTGCTTCCTTGATTGACATGCTTCCTGAAACGGCTCAGCAGAAACTCCTTGCGGGCGACAAACCAGAAATGTTCATTCTCGCGTTTAATGTGACCATCCAACCCGTCAGCATAATAATCCGGATGATTTTCCGCTATGTCTTCATCAAAGATGAAAACATTATTATTTTTTTTATATTCCCGAATAATCATATCTTATCCGCTTAATAACTCCCTTTAGCAAAAGCTGCTCTTCTATTAAACCCCGGAAGTCCCGACAGAGATCAATAAACTGGTCTAAGCAAACAAAAACTGGATGTCATTGAATAATAATATATACGTATGCTTACATAACTAATTGCTGATTTCAACATATTTTCTTTTACTGTCAAGTCACGATAATGGACGTAATTTAATGATTCAGAATGACGTGAACCCACTGTCGCCAAATCGCGGATGTGGTGAAAAAGATACTGGCATAAACAAAAGTAATTTTATTTCCGCCCACTTGACAGGTCGTTTAACAAGTGCTATTGATTGACCAGTTTATAGCTTTTGAGGAGGGCTTTATGCGATCACCTATCAAGTATTCAGAAGATATCATTCCCGTTACTGATCTTAAGATCAATCCGGGAAAAGTTCTAAGTCAGGTTGACAAAACCCGCAGACCGGTTTTGCTGACCAGCCGCGGCAGAGGTATTGCCGTTGTTGAATCGATAAAAGATTATGAAGAAAAAGCGGAAGAACAGGTATTCCTGCGCGGCGTTGTTCAAGGTTTGATGGATATTGAAGAAGGCCGGGAAATAAGTCTGGCGGAAGTTAAAAAACGGCTGGGGCTGAGTAAGTAGCCATGCCGCGAAAAAGAACAATCACTTTTGCCGTATCGGCATTTGATGATCTGGAAGCTATCCGCTCCTGGTACAGGGATCAACAACAGGTTCCTGAAGTGGGCGACAGGTTAGTTGAGGAAATCATATCTCAGATTGAA
>DJVN01000145.1:0-17892 GCA_002441205.1 Syntrophaceae bacterium UBA6255
CCGCCGGTAACCAATGCAACCGGTTTTTCAATCATCATTGATCCTCCACCTTCAGCATGGCGTAAGCCCAGGCCAGTCCCGCCCCGACAATAACCATGGCGATATTGTCTCCCGGCTGAATTTTATCCCAGTTCATACTTAAAACCGCCGGAGCGCCGCAACAGCCGACATTACCGAACTGATCAACATTGTACCAGTGGTTCTCCGGTTTTATGCCTCTTCGCTCGCATACAGTTTTAAGCATCATGTAATTGGCCTGATGGGCGATGAAAATAAAACGTTTTGCTTCAGCCTCATATTGATCCTGAAGCGTTTTAAGACATTCCGTTGTTGTTCTTATCGCAAAGCCTTGAACGGCGTTTCCATCCTGGCTGAAAACCCAATCTCCGGTGACACCGACCTTTGTCCACCCCGAAGGACGGGCGCCATAACCGCCGCTGACAAAAGCGGCGCGCGCCGGGATTTTTGTCGATACGATTGCCGCGAACGCTCCATCACCGAAAAGAACGGCCGAATTGCGGTCGGTATAATTGATAACTTTTGTCGTTGATTCCGCTCCTGTCAGCAAAATATAATCAGGCATTGTATCCGGCTGCATCCGCATCAAAAAATTGACGTGCATCCCGAAAGTGGAACACGCCGAGTTCAAATCGAAACAGGGGACTTCGATTCCTAGTTCCGCGGCAACCGCCGATGCCTCCGCGGGCGTGATATTATCCGGCGATGAAGAGCCGGAAATAACAAGACCGATGTCTTCCAGTTTTAATCCCGCTCGTTCCAGCGCCATTCGTGCCGCCTTGGCAGTCATTTGAGGGTTTGTGTACTGTCGTATTGAAAAAGATTCCCGCGGATTAATATTTTTTGTTTTCCGGATATAATCCAAAGGCAGGACTGTGCGACGGTTTTGAATGCCGACCCGCTCCATAATCCAGTTGTTGGACGTGCCCATATCCAATTCTTCAAGAAATTTGTTGGAAATAACATTTTCAGGGTGAAAGTGCCCTATGGCATGAAGGTAAAGCATTATACTATCTCCCGTCCTATAATCATATTTTGAACTTCCCGGACACCTTCATAAATGTCAATAATGTGAGCGTCACGCGCAAGTTTGGAAATTTCATACTCGGCTGTAAATCCGTAGCCGCCATGCAGGTGCAGTCCTTCCGTCGAACAAAAGATCGCGGCTTCGGCGGCAGTGTTCTTCGCTAATGATGCATAAATTCCGGCATCACCGACCTGTTCCTGAATCTTATAAATAGCCTTGAACAGAGCCATCTCGGCCAATTCAACTTTTTTCCACATGGTGGTAAGCATTTCTCTCGCTACGGGTAAATCGCAAATCCGGCTACCGAACTGTTTGCGTTCCCGTGTATATTCCAGCGTAACATCGAATGCTCTTTTGGCCAGCCCCAGGCCGATTGCCGCAACCATCGGCCGGGCGTAATCCAGAACATCAACAATATATTTAAAACCCAGGCGTCTGTCGCCAATGATCTGATCCGGCGTAATAACAACGTCCTCAAATGTTACGCTGGCTGTGTTGGAAAGTCTCTGTCCCAGTTTATCCTCCGGCTTGCCGATGACGATTTTTCCGCCGGCAGGAACTTTTATTTCTCTGATGGAGGTTCTAATATCGGGAATGTCAGCGGAAGTCACATGCTCCACCGGAACGATGACGCAGGCCATGAAATTGCCCGTTGGTTTGCCCACTTTGCAAAGAACGGTGAATTGCGAGGCATAGGAAGCGTTGGTGATAAAACATTTAGATCCGTTTAAAACATAATTCCCGTCATCTTTCTTGCTGATGAAGGTGGTCATCAGGGAATTATCCGAGCCGGCATTGGGTTCCGTCAGACAAAAAGATGCCAGAACAGGTTTTTCGGCAAACGGCCCAAGAAATAATTTTTTTTGTTCATCCGTGCCATGCAGGCCGATAACCACATTGGCCAGATCGTTGCACATGGCTGACGTAGAGATGCCTGTATCACCGTAGGAAAGTTCCTGAACAATCAGGGCGGACGTAAACAGATCAATTTCGTAACCCCGAACTGATTCGGGAATGCACAAGTTTATCAGACCGGTTTTCCAGGCCTTGTTGATAATATCCCAGGGGAAAACGTGCTCTTTTTCCATTGCCAGAATACGCGGAGTGATTTCATTTTTGACGAATTTACGCGCGGTATCAAGATACGACAACTGACTTTCACTGAAACTAAAATCCATAAATAAAATCCTTCTCTAAAAAATTATTTGCTTTATTGATACGCTTATAAAACGACTCCTTTTATGAAAATTGCTCTTCAAAAAAGGAGTCTATCCTGTCACAGTTTTTAAGCGGCCGCGCCTTTTTTATGGGGATTTTCATCTCCAGTTTCTTTAGACGGTTCAATTCCGTATTTCGTCTTCAGGAATTTCGTCATGGTTGCCGGATACAAGATGTAAGCCAGCACATCTTCATCACTGCGGGCAAGATCACCCATGGCTTTCTTTGCCGCTTCGATTTCCGGTTCCAGATAATCAGCCGGCCTGCCCGTTATCGGTTCCTGACCGCGTTTGTAATTCTTCAGTATTTTTTTGGTTAATTCCGCGTCAATCGGCATAGGGGTTCTACCGTAAAGGCCCAATACTAAATCTTTGAGCTGATTGGAAACCCTCACGTAACGACCGAACAAAACATTGAGCACAGCCTGTGCGCCGATAATCTGCGAAACAGGCGTAACCAACGGAGGCGATCCCATTTCCTTTCGTGTCTGCACCACATCCTTATAAATTTCCCCCAGTCTCTCCAGCGCGTTCATTTCCTTGAGTTGACCGGTGAGGTTGGAAATCATGCCGCCGGGAATCTGATGNNTGTATTTCGGAGCGATATTTTCCAGATGTTCGCCCAGTTCAAGAAGTTTGAGCAGATCAATTCCCGTCTCACGCGAGGTTCCCCGAAGCGACGCAACTATTGGTTCAATAGCGGGCATAGAGGTTCTGAGCGCAAAAGGCGCCAGACATGTATCTACGACATCAACGCCGGCTTCTATCGCTTTTAAATAAGTCATCGAGGCCATGCCGCTGGTGTAATGGGAATGCAAATGCAGCGGCAGTTTAATTTCTTTCTTTATGGCGGCAACCAGATCATACGCGTCAAACGGAGAAAGAATACCACTCATATCTTTGATGCAAATCGCGTTCACTCCCATCTGTTCCAGCTCTTTGGCTTTCTTCACGTAATATTCAAGAGTATAAACATCTCCTCCCAGACGGACACCGGTCAGAGAATAACAAAGCGCTCCCTGAAACTCCTTGCCGTTGGCTTTGATTCTTTCCGCGCAGGATTCCATATTGCGGAAATCGTTCAGAGCGTCAAAACAGCGGAAAACATCAATACCGATTTCACAGGCCTTATCCACAAAAGCACGCACAACGTCATCGGCGTAATGGCGGTAGCCGACCAGGTTTTGCCCGCGGATCAGCATGGCGAAAGGTGTTTTTTTAATATACTTTTTCAGAATCCTCGGACGCACCCAGGGATCCTCTCCCAGAAACCTGTGCATGGTATCGAAGGTTGCGCCCCCCCAGACTTCCATCGCATGGAAGCCGCAACTATCCATTTCCTCAGCAATGGGAATCATATCTTCCGTGCGCATCCTTGTGGCGTAAATTGACTGGTGCCCGTCACGAAAAGTATTATCCTGAATTTTCAAGGGATTCTTTTTACTTTCCACTTTGTTCAAGATATTTGCTCCTTTACGAAATATATCGCTTGATATCAGGTAAATTAATTTGTTGCCTTAAAAACTTTCTCTGCCGCATTAAGTCCCGTGATGGAGTGGCAGGCGACGCCTATTGTTTTAAAAAAATCGCGCAGAGGTCTGCCCGGCCCGATCTCATAAATTTCCCGCCCTTTTTCTGCCAGAACCTGCATGTTTTTTCGCCAATTCACGGTATTGCTGATTTGACGGACAAGATTTTTCTTTACGTCGGAAACATCACTGGCATGAAAACCGCCGGTAAAATTTGAAGTCACTTTCGAAGCGTTCTGCACGTTTAAATTATTTGAAAATTTTTCCAGCGTCTCTGCAAAATGTCCCTCTATGGTTTTCATCAACGTGCTATGAAAAGGTGCGCTGACATTCAAACGAATAAACCGGAATGTTTTTTCTGCGGGGAAATTTTCAGTCAAACGTTTTTCTGTTTCGTCAATCGCGCTCAACTCACCACTGATGACGACCTGATTGGTGGAATTGATATTGGCAACACCCGCATTCAAGCCATTCATTAGACTTTTCAGCATATCGATATCGATGTTTTCAGAAATGACCGCCGCCATTCCACCCACACCCACCGGCACCGCTTCCTGCATCAATTTGCCACGTCTCTGAACTATTTTTACCGTATCCGACAAAGGCATCACGCCGGCGGCCACCAACGCGGTAAATTCTCCCAAAGAATGTCCGCCAAAATAATCAGGAGCAAAACCGTAACGCTCGGCCAACCCGCGCAACATGCATATTTCTGTCGTTACGATGCAGGGCTGTGTATATTCGGTTAAATTAAGTCTTTCATCTTCACCGAAACACATAGCCGAAACATCCCAGGCCAACGCATCCGCCGCTTCTTCAAAAGTCTGACGGCAAACAGGTATCTGTTCGTAGAAGTCTTTGCCCATGCCCGGTCTTTGCGAACCCTGTCCCGGAAAAACAACGGCTATGTTTTTATTATCTTTCATGAATCAATTTCCCCCTTTGGGGACGTAAATCTATCTTAAAAAAAATATAATCACAATGATAAATTTGTAAAGTTAAAAGCACAATCCATGCCATTGACATAATTCAAAACATCAGCTAAAAATTGTTTTAATTTAATATATTTATAATAACATTCATCCCCGTTAAGACAAAACGAACGCTTACAATATGTGTAAATTCGTTCACACCGCGAACAAAAATTCACCTGAAACTGTGCGACTTATTCAAACGAATATGTATCTATTCAAAAATATTTGATTTATTCTCCCGGAATGACATATCAATAACGATTAGGCGGGTATTTTCTCTCTTTATAAAAAATTTTGAGATAAATTTTAATATTTAGTCCTTTTTCGCTTGACAGTTTTGCATTCATTTACCTATACTCCGCACACTAGAAAAAGAATTGCTGCCTAAATTCTTATCAAATAAAAAATACCTTAGGAAGGAGAATCACGATGAAATTGGAAGATATCAAGAAAGTTGCGGTAATTGGTTCAGGAGCCATGGGAAACGGTATCGCCCAGGTATGCGCGCAGGCCGGTATCAAGGCTGTCATGGTGGACATCAAACAGGAGTTCATTGACAAAGGCATGGCCACGGTCAACAAGAGTCTGGATACTCTGGTCAGCAAAGGCAAAATGACTGCCGAAAAAAAGGCCGAAGTATTGGGCAACTTGTCCACATCTTTAAGCAACGCCGAGGCGGTCAAAGACGCCCAGGTGATCATCGAGGCCGTTCCGGAAATCATGTCTCTGAAGAAAACAGTGTGCGCCGAACTATCGGCCGCGGCTCCGGCTGACGCACTGATAGCGTCCAACACCTCCACCATGAGCATTAGCGAAATCGCCACAGTTGCGAAGAATCCGGAGAGAGTTCTCGGTATGCATTTCTTCAATCCCGCGCCGGTCATGAAAGGCGTGGAAGTGATTTACGCCAAGAAAACCACCGACGCCAATGTGGATCTGCTTTGTGAACTGACTAAGAAAATCGGCAAGGTTCCCATCAAAGTCCTCAAGGATGCACCGGGCTTTATTGTAAACCGTATCGGCGCGCCGAACCAGGCTCTGATCAGCGCCGTTCTGGATGAAGGCAAAAGCAAAGTGGACAGCATTGACACCCTTATGAAAGTTGCCGCCGGTATGCCCATGGGACCCTTTGAACTTGCGGATTTCGTCGGCATTGACGTTTTCTATCACACCCTCAAATATTATGAAGAGACACTTTCTCCGGAATACAAACCCGGCAAAGTACTGCAGAACCTGCTGGACAGCAAAAAACTCGGCATGAAGACCGGCCAGGGAATTTACACCTGGGAAGGCGGCAAGGCCAAGATCGACGCTTCCGAGCAGTCTAAGGATTTCGGCCCCATGGATTTTCTGGCCGTTCAGATCAATGAAGCAGTTCGTGTTCTGAAAGAAAAGATCGCGGCTTCCGCGGCGGACATCGACCTGGGCATGGTTCACTGCATGAGAGCATTTGCCGGACCGTTCGCTCTGGGTGCAGGCATGGAACCCGCACAGTTGGCGGATATACTGAATAAGTTACATTCACGCTACGGGCTTAAGATTTTCAAACCCGAGCCCGAAATCGTGGACGGTTCCTTTAAGCAGATGAAATAGTTTCCCTGGTATTAAACAATCAGGTTATTGTCTATGCAGAGCACGGTTCTCTCACCATTCAAGAACCGTGCTCTTTTTTAGTGAGACTCCAATTTCAAAAGCGTAGCGTATTGAAATTGGCTAGTCGTAGTGAGATTCTCTGAGCTATAGTGAAGAGCAAATCGAACTATCCAATCCCGATAGATCGGATTTGGAAACCATCCCCGAAGCAAATGGGGATTTGTACCCTTGATCAATCTAATCTTTGCCTTTGACAAATTCATTTTCAATCTGCTATGCCCTTATAAAATTTATATAGAAAAGGAAGTATTATGGCCGACAAATTAAAGTATGATGAAGTTTTTTCTCAATCCATCAACCAACCCGATGTTTTCTGGGGCAAAGCTGCGGAAGAAGTTGTCTGGAACAAAAAATGGGACAAGGTTCTCGACGACAGCAATAAACCTTTTTACCGGTGGTTTGTCGGCGGGGAATTGAATACCTGCTACAACGCTCTTGATTATCAGGTTGAATCGGGACGCGGAGAACAGGTGGCAATTATTTATGACAGCCCGGTAACCAATACCGTTCAGAAAATTTCTTACAAGGAATTACTGGACAGAGTTTCCAAATTCGCCGGTGCGATCAGTTCGCTGGGCGTCAAAAAAGGCGACACCGTCATCATCTACATGCCCATGATACCGGAAGCACTGGTCGCCATTTTTGCCTGCGCCCGTATCGGCGCTGTTCATTCCGTCGTCTTTGGCGGATTTGCTCCCAACGAACTGGCCATCCGCATTGACGACGCCAAGCCGAAAATCATGATTTCCGCTTCCTGCGGTATTGAAGGGAAAAAGACTATTCCCTACAAACCGCTTTTGGATGAAGCTATAAAAATAGCCGCTCATAAACCTGAGAAATGCATCATTTATCAGCGTCCGCAAATACAAGCGGAATTGACAGCGCCGCGCGATCTGGACTGGAATGATTTGATAAAAAACGCCAAAGCCGTACCCTGCGTGTCCGTCGCCGCGACTGACCCGCTCTATATTCTTTATACTTCCGGAACAACCGGCAAGCCCAAAGGTGTCATGCGCGATAACGGCGGCCATGCCGTGGCTCTGAAATGGTCGATGAAATACATTTACGATATGAAGCCGGGTGAAGTTTACTGGGCGGCCTCCGATGTCGGCTGGGTTGTCGGCCATTCCTATATCGTTTATGCACCGCTTCTTTATGGCTGTACCACGATTGTTTATGAAGGCAAACCGGTTGGAACTCCCGACCCGGGAGCTTTCTGGCGCGTTATTTCCCAGCATGGCGTCTCCGTATTATTTACGGCACCCACGGCTTTCCGCGCCATCAAAAAAGAAGACCCCAACGGCGATTATCTTAAAAAATATGATATCAGGTGTCTCCGGTATTTATTTCTCGCCGGTGAGCGACTGGACCCCGATACCTATCACTGGGCAAGCGACATGCTGAAGATTCCCGTGGTGGATCACTGGTGGCAGACAGAAACCGGCTGGCCCATTGCCGCCAACTGCATGGGTGTTGAAAAATTCCCCATCAAGGCCGGTTCACCGACAAAACCGGTCCCCGGCTACAATGTACAGATACTCGATTCAGATGGCAATCAGCTTCCCAACGGCGAAGAGGGCTCCGTGGTCATCAAGCTTCCCCTTCCCCCGGGATGTCTTCCCACTCTGTGGCAGGATGATAAACGTTATCTGGAATACGTCACGGAAAGACCCGGTTATTACGTCACCGGCGACGGCGGTCGCTTTGACGAGGATGGTTACGTTTACATCATGGGCAGAATCGACGACGTTATCAACGTCGCGGGCCATCGGCTGTCCACCGGCGCGATGGAAGAAATCGTCGCCAAACATAAGGACGTGGCCGAGTGCGCTGTTTTCGGCGCGGAAGATCAACTCAAGGGTCAGGTTCCCGTGGGATTTGTCGTGCTGAAAGCGGGCGTCGACCGCAAACCCGAAGACATTATAAAAGAACTTGTCCAGATGGTTCGCAACGAACTGGGCGCGCTGGCCTGTTTCAAGGAAGCCGCAGTCGTCAAGGCTCTGCCAAAGACGCGCTCAGGGAAAACTCTGCGCAGCACGATGCGTAAAATCGTGGACGGCAAGGATTACGTCGTTCCTTCCACCATTGACGATCCTTCCGTACTGGATGTGATTGCTGACGCGGCCAAAACGATCGGCTACGGGAAAAAATAAATCCTTCCTGTTATTCCGTGCAAGCGTAGCGCGATACAGAATCCAGTTACATATGATCATTGAAAGGATTGCCGCACACAATGCGGCAATCCTTTTTTCATGGGCAAGCATCGTCAATCTTTGGTCGTGCTTAAAAATAATTATTCTATCAATAATCATATCTTCTGCTTGACAGCAGCGTTCCCGACATATAGTTGAGTGACAGGGGTGGCCGACAAGGTCTGAGATTATACCCTTTGAACCTGATCCGGGTAATGCCGGCGTAGGGAGAGAAAAAGGTGTATTGATCCGTTTCCCCTTATGAGGAAACGGATTTTTTTATGGGTATCATACCGGTCAACCGCCCAATATAATCTTGGGGAGGTATTCATGTTAAACGAAGTAACCATCAGTCGGGCAATTCTAGATTCCTATTTTAAAAAACTTGATAGCTGCCTGGAACTTGATGTCGCCATCGTCGGCGGCGGACCCTCCGGTTTGGTGGCCGGATATTACCTGGCCAGGGCCGGACGGAAGGTGGCACTCTTCGAACGCAAGCTCTCGATAGGGGGCGGCGTCTGGGGAGGCGGCATGATGTTCAATTCCATCGTGGTGCAGGAGGCCGGCCGGCAGCTGCTTGATGAATTTGACCTCAAAGGCACGGAATACGCTCCGGGATATTATGTTCTCGATGCCGTGGATGTCACGGCGACGCTCATCCACAAAGCCGTGCGGGCCGGTCTGCATGTTTTTAACCTCATTGCCATGGAGGATGTGGTCATCAAGAACGAGCGCGTGTCCGGTCTGGTCATCAATTGGGGCGCGGTTGATACGCTGAAGTGGCATGTGGACCCGATAACCCTTCACGCCCAATACGTCATCGACGGCACGGGCCATCCCGCCAATGTCACTGAGGTGCTCGTCCGGAAAATGGGCGTCAGACTGAATACGAGCACCGGCGGTATCGTGGGTGAAAAATCCATGGAGGCCGATCAGGGCGAAATGCAAACGGTGGAAAACACCCGCGAGGTCTATCCCGGGCTTTATGTCAGCGGCATGGCCGCCAATGCGGTTTATGGCGGTTATCGCATGGGTCCGGTCTTCGGCGGCATGCTGCTCTCGGGACGCAAGGCGGCCGAAGAAATTCTGGAGCGCTTATGAATACGGCGGAGGCAAAAATGTTACGTCCATCCCTGCGACGCGGGCTTTATCTGGTGTTGACCGAACCGCGCGACGGTTATGAAACGCTGTGCCGGTGCGCCGTAAAAGCCGGTCTTCCGGCGGTGCAGCTGCGTTACAAAGGCCATAACGAGCGTGAACATCTTGCTCTGGCGCATGCTCTGCGGCGGATCACCAAAGACACTGGCACGCTCTTTATCGTGAATGACCGGCCGGACATTGCACTGATTTCGCAAGCCGACGGCGTGCATCTGGGACAGGATGACCTTCCGGCAGCAGAGGTGCGGCAGCTCATCGGTCCGGACATGCTGCTGGGTCTTTCCACACACAACCTCGAGCAGGTCGCGGCCGCAAATGCCGCGCCCGTGGATTACATCGGTTTTGGACCTCTGTTCGCCACCAATTCCAAGTCGCGACCTGATCCAGTGACAGGACCGGACTCCTTGAAGGTTGCGCTGACCATCAGCAGACATCCCCTTGTGGCTATCGGCGGTTTGGAACTGGAACGTATCAGGCGATTGCAACCACACCCGCACAATGCGGTAGTCATCCGTGCCGTAAGCGATGCATCCGATCCATTGGCCGCGATGCGCGCGATCCATGCTGCCTGCCTGGCCATGGGCTTGTGACGCCGGTTGGCTTAAGTATTGCTAATTTCTTTATCGATTAATTTTAAATATTCAATTCTTTCTATCAGCGGCGGATGGGAATAATAAAACCAGACATACCAGGGATGGGGATGCAGATTGGAAAGATTATCTTTGGCCAGGCGCTTCAGGGCATTAATCATTGGTTCTGATGTTCCTACTAATTCATGGGCTATCTTATCGGCTTCGCGTTCGTAACGGCGCGAAATAAATGCGCCCAGGGGGCTGAAGAAAAATCCGATACAACTGAAATAAATCGAAGCCAGAAGCAGTCCAACATACACAGGCGTTTCCTGCAAGCCAAACGCGCCGTATAGCGGCGGCCAGTTGACAAGCAGATACGCCAGATAAAACCCGACCAAAGAACCGGCAATCATAAAGATCAACTGTTTAAGGATGTGTTTCTTTTTCCAGTGGCCGATTTCATGCGCGAGCACTGCCAGGATTTCGTCCTGCGAATGAGAAGCAAGCAATGTATCATAAAGAACGATGCGCTTAGTCTTGCCGATGCCGGTAAAATAGGCGTTGGTGTGTTTGGAGCGTTTGCCTTCGTCGACCTGAAAAATTCCCTTGGCCTTTAACCCGACTTTAGAAAGCAACGACGTGATTTTTTCTTTCAGTTCTTCATCCTTGATTGGCTCGTATTTATTAAAGAGCGGAGCGATGACCACAGGATAAAGCCAGAGCAATAAGATTTCGAACGACGTAAAAAAGACCCAGGCCCAGCACCACCAGCTTTTTGGCAGGTAGAGAATAAACGCCATGAATGCCGAAAGCATTATTCCCATCAGGACGGTGGAAAGAATCACCGACTTGATCAAATCGGTGAACCAAAGTTTCCACGTGATGGTGGAAAAACCGTATTTTTTCTCCAGAACAAAGGTATGATAAATATCAAAGGGAATTCCCACGATACCGCCGACTAACGCCAGGACTCCGAAAAAAATCAGCGCCTGCCAGATTAAGTGCAACTGCAACCCGGCAATTTGAGCGACAAGAACCGGCAGTAAAAGAAACAATATGGCAAGTTCCAGAATATCTTCTGTCAGATTTTCCTTGTTCTCCAAGCGCGAATTGTCATAAGTATAATCCACCATTTTAGCCAGCGTTTTTTCATCAATCATGCCCTGAAAAACAGGTGGAGTAACTTTCCCGTGATTGCGCAAATGCCTGATGTTGAGTTGCTGTAAACTGAACCGCCAAAGGATTCGACCGATAAATAAAATCAGGAATGCGATTAAAAGCGTTGTTTCCATAAAAAGTTCATCTTCAAAAAATAATTATAATTTATACAATCATGTCCTGCGGTCAATCATTAAGCATATTGTTCCGGAAATTCGTCAATATTCGCAATGCTTCCGGAATGTGGTCTTGTGGTTCACCGGAAAGAATAATTTAAAAGATCAAGACAGAGTGAAGGCAGATTATAACTACCTTAATCTTTGTCTCAATACGGCCGCCCCTTCTTTGACGGAGTCCCGATTCAAAAATTCTCCGACTCTTTCCTTGGTCGTCAGAGAGACGACAATTTTCATAAACAACCTGAAAAATATATTGAGTTTCTGTAAATCGAGCCGGCCGTTGAAATAAGCAATTGTATCGGGGACAAGTCCTGACGTTTGCTTTAAAATGGCTTTATAATAACATCCGATTGAATGAGTTTTGTCCATCGAAGTCGCTTCTTTTCTGGATAGTGTCTGTATATTCAATGTGGGATCGATATAGAATGTTGCCGCTGGCTTTTCTTCCTCTTTAAGCTTGACTATGTAAAGACTACTGAAATAAAGAATAATCTTTTTTGATGCAAGTTCATCCCGGTTTTTTTTGATAAATTTTTTTATCTTTGCTGTAAAACCGCCAAACCTTATGGGACTCCCGATAATGACCGTATCATATCCATCGATAGACTCTACTTTATCAACCGGTTTAATACTTACCGATATATTCTCCATTTCATCGCGTATTATCTCGGCCATCTCTCTTGTAGAACCTGAAACAGTATCAAATACGATAAGAGTCTTTTTCATAAACTGTACTCCTGATTGGATATTTTTATGGGGAATACTGTTGGATGGCGAGAATATAAAAAGTCCTCTCTTTATTGTCAACGTAATTTTTGTTCGAAAAGAGATTAGCTTACTTTTTGATTTGAAGTGTCTAAATTATGAGATATGATTATTTTCTTTATGATGATTTTTTTCAAAATTCTTTCCAGCAACAGACAGATCTCTCTATATTAATTTCCCCTTATAGCAAATTAGAAATTTTTCTTGACAAAAGTAAAGCTCGGCGATATCATCCCAGTTAACGTAAGGTGGTGTTAATTTAAAAATGTTTTATTATATCAGATAAATACAAATATGACGAGATTACGTTAAAGGCATTGCATGGCTGAATCTGATAAAATAAATAAAATGCCGGGAGGTTTAAAAATGTCAGACTTTGTCCATAAAACAATCGGCCAGCTGATCCAGGAAACGGCTACGCGCTATCCGGAAAATACCGCTTTGATTTCTCCTGAGTCCGGCGTCCGGCAGACTTACCGCGTATTTTACCAGACATGCCGAGATGTCGCCAAGGGGCTCATGGCGATTGGCATTAAGCGCGGAGATAATGTCGCCGTCTGGACAACCAATATTCCCGAATGGCTTTATCTGCAGTACGCTCTGGGAATGACTGGCGGCATCCTCGTTACAATAAACACAAATTACCAGACGCATGAACTGGAATACATTCTGAAGCAGTCCGATTCCACAACTTTGTTTCTGATTGATTCTTACCGCGACACCAGCTTTTACGATACCGTCCGCCAGATCATCCCCGAACTGGATTCGTGCGCCGCGGGATCGCTGGTTGCGGAAAAACTTCCGCTTTTAAAAAATATAATCTATATCGGCAAACGAGAAAGCACACCCGGCATGTTTAAATTTTCCGATCTGATCAAAATGGGAGAGAAGATCACCGGGCAGACACTGGATGACCGGATGAATTCTCTTTCCGATGATGACGTAATCAATATGCAGTACACTTCGGGCACCACAGGTTTTCCGAAAGGAGTCATGCTGACCCATCACAACATTGTCAACAACGCCCGGATGGTCGGAGATGTCATGGGCATGACGGAGAAAGACAGCTTGCTGATTCAGGTGCCTTTTTTTCATTGCTTCGGCTGTGTGATGAGTACCCTGAACTGCATTTACCACGGCTCAACAATGGTCATTCTGGAATATTTTGACGCACTCAAAGCGCTCCAGACTATCGCGTCGGAGCGATGCACCGCAATCAACGGCGTCCCGACGATGTTTATCGCGATTCTCAATCATCCCGACTTCAATAAATACGATATGACTTCTCTGCGCACGGGCATTATGGCCGGAGCGCCCTGCCCTGAAGAAACGATGAATCAAGTGCGCACGAAAATGCATTGTCCTGAGATCGTTATCGCCTTCGGTCAGACGGAATCCGCTCCGGTTATGACCATGACACGGCGTGATGATCCGGTGAAGCTTCGCGTGGCAAGTGTCGGCAGACTTCTGCCGGATATCGAAGGCAAAATTGTCGATCCGGATCTGGGCAATGATCTGCCTCCCGATACTCAGGGTGAAATTGTCACCCGCAGCGAATGCGTAATGAAAGGCTATTACAAAATGCCCGAAGCCACGGCAGATGCCATCGACAAATACAAGTGGCTGCATACCGGCGATCTGGGAGAAATGGACAAAAATGGTTATTTCAAAGTAACCGGCCGCATCAAAGACATGATTATCCGCGGCGGTGAAAATATTTATCCCCGCGAGCTGGAGGAATTTCTCTTTACTCACCCCAAAGTGGTTAATGTTCAGGTCATCGGAATTCACGATAAAAAATACGGCGAGCAGGTGCTGGCCGCCATTCAGCTGAAAGCTGGTCAAATGGCTACACCCGAAGAATTTACCGAATTTTGTCAGGGCAAAATCGCGCGGCATAAGATTCCCAAATACTGGGAATTCGTTGATAGCTACCCGACGACGGCCAGCGGCAAGATTCAAAAGTTTAAAATGAAGGAAGTGTTTGAAAAAAAATATCCGGCTTAACGATTATTAAAAGAGGTAAAAAAATATGAGCAATATAATCAATCGCGATACGATCGGTGACATGGCCCGCAGAGCGGCAACGAAATATGGCGACAAAACCGCCATTATTTTCCGCGACACAAAGATTTCATTCTATGATCTCGAACGGGAAGCAAGGCGCTTTGCCAATCTGATGACCAGCTACGGGATTAAAAAAGGCGACAGGGTGGCGGTCTATGCCTACAACTCTCCCTATTACCCTATCAGCATGATGGGTCTGGCCAAGATCGGCGCCATTCAGGTACCCATCAACTTCATGCTCAACGCCGAAGAAATAGCTTTCATCATCAATCATTCTGGTTCGCGAATATTCATTGTGGAAGATACACTGTATCCGGGTATCTCCAAGAACAAGGATAAATTCCCTACCGTGGAGCGATGGGGATTTATACCCCTGGAATATCCTGAGATTCCCAAAGGCTGCTTTAACCTGATTGCGGAAATGGCGGCGATGCCCTATGATGAGCCGCAAGTGGAAGTCAGCGCGGAAGATATCGTGCAAATCCCCTACACCAGCGGAACGGAATCAAAACCCAAAGGAGCCATGCTCTCACACAGATCGCTCATGTCGCAGTATCACAGTTGCATTTTCGACGGCCAGTACTCAACCGACGACGTCAGCCTCCACGCCCTGCCCCTGTTCCACTGCGCCCAGCTCCATTGCTTCCTTATGCCCTATCTGTACATCGGAGCCACCAATGTCATCATGCATAAGGCGGACCCTTTTGAAATGATCAGGCTCATAGAAAAGTACCAGATCACGCATATGTTCGCCCCGCCCACGGTCTGGATTGGAATTCTGAACCATCCGAAATTCAGAAACTATAATCACACCAGCCTGAAGAAGGCCGCCTACGGCGCCAGCATCATGCCGGTGGAAATTATCAAACAGTTATCCGTCACCTTCCACGGTCTGAAGCTTTGGAACTATTACGGTCAGACGGAGATGGGGCCTGTGGCCACAATCCTGAAACCCGAAGATCAGCTTCTGAAGCCGGGTTCGGCGGGCAAGCCGGTGCTGAATGTGGAAACACGGCTCATGGACGATGACGGAAAGTTTGTCCCGGTGGGAGAAGTTGGTGAAATCGTACACCGCTCCGGCCATGTCATGACGGGTTATCTAAATGATCCGGAAAAAACCGCCGATGCTTTTCAATTCGGCTGGTTTCACAGCGGCGACCTGGGACGGTTCGACGAAGACGGTTATCTGTATGTTGTGGATCGCAAGAAAGACATGATCAAGACCGGCGGTGAGAACGTAGCGTCGCGCGAAGTAGAGGAAGTGCTCTACCAGCATCCGAACATCGAAGAAGTAGCGGTTATCGGCCTTCCTGATCCCAAATGGATAGAGATTGTGGCGGTTGTGGCCGTGCCGAAGAAGGACGCAACGCTTAATGAAAAGGAGCTTATCGCCTATTGCAAGGAACACCTGGCGGGATTTAAATGCCCCAAAAAAGTTTTTATCACCGACAAACTGCCCAAAAATCCCTCGGGAAAAATTTTAAAACGGGAGCTGAAAGAACAGTACAATTCATAATCCGAAAAGGATTCATAGAACATGAAAGAAACAGAAGAAAAGTTAACTTCCATTGGTGAAATAGCTAAAAAACTGGAGATGAGCCAGCGCACCATTCGCTATTATGAAGAAATCGGTCTGCTTAATTCCATCAAACGCGTTGAAGCCGGCCGCAGAGTCTATACCGACATGGATCTCAGGCGTCTAAAACTGATCAAGCGCCTGAAGATCATGGGCATGACCTTATCGGAAATGCAGGAACTGGAAGCCATGTGGACAATTGAAAAATCCAATGATAAGGTTCTCGGGCGATTGCTGGAGCTTCTGAATAATCAACTGAAAAGACTCGACGACCGTATCGCCGATCTTAATATTTTGCGTAATGAAATTCTGGAGTACCAGAACAGGATTAAATCCAAAATCGGAAAATAATACTTTAGGAATCGGAATTCTATTACAGTGGAGGAATGACGTAATAAAATGGAAAAATTTTTCTACCCACGAAGCATTGTGGTCATCGGCGTGTCCGTCAAAAGAATGAACCTGGGACATATTATCGTTCTGAATAATCGCCAGAAGGAATACAAGGGCAACATCTATGGTGTAGGCAGAGAAGAAGGAGATATCGCCGGCGCTCCCGTCTATGACAGCGTTGATAAAATCCCCGAGATTCCCGATGTTGCCATCATCATTTCTCCGGCGGAGACGGTTCCTGATTTTATGGAGGACTGCGGTAAAAAGGGCATTAAGCGGATTGTTATCGAATCGGGCGGGTTCAGTGAATATTCGGGAGGACAAAACCTTCTGGAAAAAAAGGTGCTGGAAATTGCCAATCGCTACGGAATCCGTTTCATCGGCCCGAACTGTATTGGAATTGTAAATTTCGATATCAACATGATGATGCCTTTCGGATTCTTCCCGATATCAGTTCCAGGCGGACGCGTGGCGATGATTGTGCAAAGCGGCGGTGTCGGCAGTTCCTACCTGAGAGCTTTCGGTGACAACGTCATCATTCCCGGTAAATTTGCCGCTATCGGTAACAAGTTGCAGATCGATGAAGTGGATGTTTTTGACTATCTGCTGAAAGATGAAAAGACAGATATCATTACAATGTATTTGGAAGGATTCAAGCGTGGCAGAGAATTTTTTGATCTGGCGATGAAATCATCTAAACCCATTATTGTTCAAAAATCCAATCGCAGCGACCTCACAGCAAAAATCGCTCAATCTCATACCACCGCTTTGTCTGCCGATGATGCGGTTGTCGACGGAGCTTTCAGGCAGGCGGCGGTCATTCGTGCGGAAGACGATATCGATTTTATCAATGCGGTAAAAATTATCCGGCTTCCTCTGATGAAAAGCCGACGCGTGGCCGTGCTGTCCCGATCCGGTGGACATGCCGTTATGACTGTTGATGCCTGTGCCAAATTCGGATTTTCTCTTGTTGATTTTCCTCAGACTTTTATTGACAATCTGAAAAACATCTACAACACCCGGGTCATCGCTCATCAGAATCCTCTCGACCTGGGAGAAATTTTCGATTACACCATCTTTACCGGAATTCTCGAAGAAGCTTTGAAACTCCCGGATGTTGACGGTGTTCTGTTCAATCACCTTTATGTGTCCAGTTACGAAGCGAAAATGTCGCGCGATTTCTTAAGCAATGTCGGCAAACTTGTAAAACAATATCAAAAGCCGGTGGCCATGACCATCGTCAGCGATGCTCATGAATTGGCAAATATTGCGGGTAGCCAGGAATATCCTATTTTTACCACTCCCCTGATGGCCGCCAAGGCACTGCATATGTCGGCCACCTATTACGAAGAAAAAACGGCTCGCGATGCAAGAGGAAGCGATGTTCAATCATCTGTCGATCTGGCCACTATCG
>DJVN01000145.1:17911-75054 GCA_002441205.1 Syntrophaceae bacterium UBA6255
CATAAATCCGATGTGGGCGGTGTGCAATTGCATATTCAGAATCATAAACAACTCGCCCAGGCTTTTTCCGGCATGAAAAAGTCTCTACGGAATGTTTCGCCCAAAGCGAAGATTGACGGTTTTCTGATTCAGAAAATGGCGGATGATGGCGTGGAATGTTTCGTCGGCGGACGTCAGGACCCCGTTTTCGGACCGATTGTCATTGCGGGTCTGGGCGGAATATTTCTGGAGATATTCAAGGACACGGCCATCCGCCTTGCTCCGGTAACAAAAAACGAAGCAATGGATATGCCGAAAAACTTGCAGGCCTATCCGGTTCTAGAAGGAGCAAGGGGAAAAAGGAAAGCGGACATGGAAGCTTTTGCCGACATAATTTGCCGGGTTTCCCAACTTCTGGTGGAGGCGCCGGATATTGCAGAAATCGATTTAAATCCGGTTATTGTTCATGAAATAGGAAAGGGTGTTTCAATAGTCGACAGCAGGGTTTTCTTTTCTCGAATCCTATAATGACTGCATAATATATTGGTTAAGTTCATAGGGTAATTCAAGTATTATGAGTAATCATTTCAGCTTTTGACAACGCTGTATGTTCGTAAGAATATATTATTTCCCGATATAAGGTGACATCCTATATAAATAGCAAGCCATCAAAGCAAAATCGCTCTATTATTTTCTCAATATTTATTTTTCTCTTTTTGCAGCTGTGTTATTGCTTCTTTCAGAGCCTTTTCGACTGCTTTGATGACATCGGGTTTGATGTCAAAATAGAAGCCATTGTCCCGGCAAAGCCTTTTGACCTTTTTGATTTCATCAATAAGCGGTGCCGGTACGCTGACTCTCAGCAATACATTACGTGATATTTCTTTCTGCTCTTTTCTTATTATAGCCATTATTCTCTCCTTAATACTCAGCCTGCCTTTGTTTATCATTATAATATAACACGGCATTTTTGTCAATAATTATAGCAATAATTAAATGCTAATAATAATTGCTATAATTTTTGCTTTTTTTATTGACAAAATGAATTGCTATGTGTATATTACACTTGACGGCCGGGAAGATTAATTAACATCACCCTCAACCAGCAATGATACCGGCAAGCTTATGATGGTTTTAAAAGGAGGATTTATGAAAGAAAAAATATCTATCGCAAAGTTGGCTTTCAGACGCATAGCTGAAATCTGGAGAACGATTCCCGTTGAAGAGGTTAGCTATCCTATTGAAAATAATGACAAAGGAGGATTTATGAAAAAGCAAGAATCTATTATCAAATCAGCTTTCAGACGCATAGCTGAAAGTTGGAGAACGATTCCTGTTGAAGAAGTGGGCTACCCTATTGAAAATAACTACAGGAACACCGTCAAAAAAGTAGCGGACAATTCGAAAAATGACTTTCAGACAGCAAGATTAATGTACATCGCCTTTAACCAGCGATGAGAACTTTAAACTTAAAAAGTTTTTAAAAGGAGGATTTATTATGAAAAAGCAAGAATCTATTATCAAATCAGTTTTCAAACGCATAGCTGAAATCTGGAGAACGATTCCCATTGAAGAGGTGGGCTACCCTATTGAAAATAATCACAGGAACACCGTCGGAAAAGTGGAAGGTAATTCTATAAGCGGCTTTCGGAAAGGTGGTAAACAAAAACACGTTTACACCATGATTAAGAAGGTTAATAAGGCAAATGTCATGGTCGCAGAATTGGGAGAAAGTTTAACTTAAATGTCGGAAACAGACCAGAGTGATAATGCTATGATCTGTGAAGACGTGGGGACCCGAAACGTCACCGCTTATGGCATGTAATATTTTTAATTATAAATAAGGCAAGTTTGTCTCATGATAAACAGAAGATCAAATCAAATTGGATTTGCGTACCATCTAACGGCATATCTTGCGGCAAATGCCGTAATGATATGGATCAATCTCGATACATCGCCGGAATATTTCTGGGCCAAATGGCCTCTTACCGGATGGCTGGTCGCCATATTGTTTCACGCGTACAGTGTTTTCTCGTCTTCAAAAAATAATCATAAAGAATTTTATCATCATCTGGTCTCCTATCTGATCATTAACGCATTTTTAATTTTTATTAATTTCGATACATACCCGCAATATTTCTGGTTTAAATTTCCATTAGTGGCCTGGACGATTATGATAATTTTTCATGCATGGAGGGTTTTTTCAGGAAAACAAACGATTGACGAATCATCTTTGTAAATAATTATTTTGCAACTTTATTCTTTATTACTTGAAACCCGAAGCGATTTCGATTAGATAATTTTTCATATTTTATCTTAAAGGAGCCACCATGATCAAAATAAAAGAAATAAAAGCCAGAAACATGAATGTGGAAAAATTTATTGCCGACAAAGCACGGAATATTCAGCAGGCCGTTGGAGATGGTCTGGCCATTAACGCTCTTTCCGGAGGCGTGGATTCATCAGTAGTCACCGCCCTGGGACATAAGGCTCTGGGCAAAAGATTAAAAACCTATTTCATCGACAACGGCATCATGCGTGAAGGCGAACCGGCTAAAGTCGCCGCCGCTTTTAAAAAACTGGGCATTCATGTTGAAGTTCTTGACGCTTCCAAAGCCTTTTTTGCCGCTCTCAAAGGATTGACCGATCCCGAAGAAAAAAGAGAAGCCATCACGCAAACCTTCTATAAAAACGTTTTCGGAAAGCTTGTCGTTAAAAGCAAGGCCAAGTACCTCCTGCAGGGAACCATTCTGACGGATGTGGATGAAACCGTCGCAGGCATCAAAAGACAGCATAATGTTTTCGAGCAACTGGGTATTGATCCCCAAAAAGCTTTCGGTTATAAAATTCTGGAACCGCTCATTGAATTGCGCAAGGACGGCGTAAGAAAAGCCGGGCGCGGACTGGGCTTGCCGGAAAGCATGTTCAACCGGATACCTTTCCCCGGACCGGCGCTGGTGGCCCGTGTCATCGGCGAAGTAACTCCGGCGAAAATCGCCCTTGTCCGAAAAGCAACCGCAATTACGGAAGCGGCATTGAAGGATATAAAAGCCTTTCAGTATCTGGCCATTTTGCATGAAGACCGTGTAACAGGTATGCGCAACAATAAGCGTGTATTCGGTAATCAGATTGAAATCCGCTGCTGGAACAGCAAAGACGCGCGCACTGCCCGGCCGACACGACTCTCTTTTGATATTCTCGAGGGCATTGCCGTGAAAATTACCAAAGAGATCCCGGAAGTGGTCAGCGTCACTTATAATATCACTTCCAAACCGACATCAACCATTGAAGCGATTTAATCCGAAGAAAAATACGCATAAAAAAGACAGGCTCAAGTTGAGCCTGCCTTTTTACTGTTTCGGTGTTCCGAATCAGGTTTTTCATTATCGAAACGCATAATCATTTTTTTATAAATCCAAAAGTAAGCGGCAGCCACCAGGTAATACCGAACACCAGTGTTTTGATAATAATGGTTTTTAAGGGAATACCTTTTGATCTTCCAATCGGAATGGAAGCGCCCAACTCAAATATATGTCCAATGGCCCATAGAAAAACGACAGCCAACCATATCATTTTAATAGTTTCATCCTGAATGGGGAATAGCAATCCGTACAGAATAAAAATCCAACCGGCCACCGCGCCGGGCATGACACAGAAATACCAGAATTTTTCATTTCTAAACATTTGCCTCCCCCTTTATTTCCTTTCCGCCAATCTTCTGCCTGATCAAACGCCGATAAGGCTCGACATTATCGTTTTTTCAATTTTAAAAAGATCCTTTGATCTCTTATATGAGGCAATGCTGATTCACATAAGATAGTCCGGCAAGTCTTAAAATTTAAAACGGAACATCATCTAACGGAATATTGCTGTCATTAGTATTTGCAGCTTCGGCATCCAAAGCAACGTCACCTGTTTTGTTTTGCCCCTTAGAGTCAAGCATTTGCATATTGGAAGCGATGATTTCGGTAGTATAACGTTTAACGCCTTCCTTGTCCTCCCATGAACGCGTTTGAATCCGCCCTTCAACAAAAACAAGTTTTCCTTTTACAAGGTAATTACCGCATATTTCAGCCAACTTTCCCCAGGTAACTATTTTATGCCATTCCGTTCTTTGTATTTTTTCACCGTTTTTATCTTTCCTTTGTTCATCCGTGGCCAAATTAAAATTTGTGACCATTGTACCGTCCGGAGTATAACGTACTTCAGGGTCTTTGCCCAATCTTCCAATCAACATGACCTTATTTACCATCTCATTTCCTCCTTGTGATATGTCCTTGTTTTGCGGAACATAACATTACAATGTGTTTGTAGCAAACTAATTTTATAAGTCATTCGGATTACTTCCATGAAAAGATATCTATTATTTTATTGGAAATATGATAAAATTTCAAAAAATGTAACAATGTTTAAGGAACATATAATGATCGATTACATGAAAAAGCATGAAAGATATGTGCGGGAAACTCTTGAAAATAATCCTGATGTTGAAAAATTACGAGAGCTTTTGGCTTATCATAATCAGCAGATTCAATGGATGCAACATGAAAGATTGGTCCATTTAATTGTAATGCTTTTTGTTTGTCTTTTTACGTTGATTATTTTCGGATTCACTGTTATACATATATCACTGCCGCTTATTATTCTTTTTGTTATTCTTCTTGGTTTATCGATTGCTTATATCATCCACTACTTCCGGCTCGAAAACAACGTACAGAAGTGGTACCTGATTTCCAATCAAATCAGGAAAATGAAGGAAAATGAGTCAAAATAAAGTAGTCGCTCATTATCAAGACGGGCAATTGTTCAAAGGCACTACCCACGATTTTATCCCCAACAAAAATTTTTTTCATATGTTATTACGAGATACCCGGCCGGGAAGCCCGCCTGTAAAATTAGGAATTACCGGATTAAAAGCTTTGTTTTTTGTGAAAAAATATGATGGCAATCCGAATTATAACGAAAAAAAAGAGTTTGATCCCGCTAGACTTTCAGCCGGACGTAGAATTAAAACTTTGTTCAAAGACGGAGAATTAATGGTCGGCACAACCAACGGATATCAACCGAGCCGTTCGGGATTCTTTCTCGTTCCAGCCGATGCAAATTCCAATAATGAGCTTTGTTTCGTCATGACAGCCGCGACAAGAGAAGTTTCTTTTATCTAATTTCAGTCAACTATCAATGTCTTCTGACGCAACGTTATAATCTCCCGCGGTACAAAGCGGCTGTAGGCGCTGATGATTTTCTCAACTGATTTCTGAGCATCAGTCCTGGAGGACTTCAAACTTCGTCCGTTTTTTTCTTTCTGACACTGGACATTGAAAACACACCGGATTTGTATAGAGATCTTTATACAACAAGGTCAATTCATCTGTTTTGTCATATCAGCGAAGGATACTGTGTCGCAATTAACTTTCTTGTCATTGCCATCTTTTCATATCCACCGCGGGGCGTGGATTTCTTAATATAGCCTTAAAATTGGGTGCATTCCCCAACTGCACCGCAATTCGGACTGTTCGGAGAGAGCAGTCCTCACCAATATCCACCTCCGTCCCGATTGACATCGGGACACCTCCGCCAACGGAGGACATGAAGTGACAATATTTATAACGGTAACACCGTCTCGCAGGCGGGTCATGGTACCCTTGATGGTGTATCCAGTATTATCAATTATTACCTGGTTTCCGGCTTCCGCCGGGACGACGCCTGGATTAATGCTAATGTTTATATTTTCCGACGTTTTAGAAAATATTTTTCACGCGTTCGATATCAGATTTGGCCTCGGATACTATCCTCTCGATAAGTTCTTTGCATGTGGGGATATCCTTCACCAACCCGACCGATTGCCCCATCATCATCGGGGCGCTGTCCACATCGCCGAATTCCCAGGCCTGCTTTATCCTTTCTCCGGCAATCAGCGGAATGAGTTTTTCCAGTCCGCCGCCCGTTGATTCCACAGCCAGAACTTCTTCCGCCAGCTTATTTTTGATAGCCCGTCCCTGTAGACCGATCGATTTACAAATAAGCGTTGTTTCGAATTCCTGCCGTTTGATTATTTCGTGCTTGATGTTATCGTGCGCCTCACACTCTTTGGTGGCAACGAAACGAGTCGCCATCATAACGCCCTGAGCGCCGAGAGCAAGCGCCGCCGCAAAGGTGCGCCCATCGGCAACCCCGCCGACAGTCACCACCGGAATTTTCACAGTTTCGGCAATACGCGGTGTTAAAATCATCGTCGTCACATCGTCATTGAGCGGGTGGCCGCCTTCTTCAATACCCGCAGCGTAAATTCCATCGTACCCGGCCTTTTCAGCGTGAACGGCATGACGCACTGATCCCACCTTGTGGAATAGTTTCACGCCGGCTTTTTTCAGAATCTCTATAAATTCTTTTCCCACTGCCTTGTCCAGCGGCGTTCCCGATATTTCAAGTCCGGCAACTTTTTCCTCGGCGCAAACCTTCAGATACATTTTGTGATGTTCCGCTGTAATATGAACCGACGGCAGAATGGTGACATTTACCATGAAAGGTTTACCCGTCAGTTTTCGTGTCTGTCGGATGGCGTCACGAAGCTCTTCTTCCGTGGAATAATTGCCGGCAGTCAGATTTCCCATGCCTCCGGCGTTGGATACGGCAGCGCATAGTGTCGGCTTACAAAGCCACATCATGGCGCCACATATAATCGGATATTTGATCCCGAACATTTCGGTAATGGCTGTTTTCATCTGTCTTAACCTTTTTTATTTTCAATCGTTGTAATAAATTTGATTGTACCGCTAATCCATCATGACGAGAGAACTAATCCTGGCTGTTGGCGGCATAAAGTCATCATCCAGAACCTTGATTATGTCCGCGTACAGTCTTTTTTTCAACTCGCCGAAAATTCCACGTTTCTTCTGGAATGTTTTGGCAAAAGCCAATGAAGAGGCCATCAATTCTTCCTGATTGGCGCAGGCCTTCACAATAATGTTGTGCTTCTCCAACTCGGGCGCGGTGTAACGATTTCCGGTCAGCTGCATTTGCGATAATATGTGCGGAGAAATAGCTTTCTTGACAAAAGCGTTCATGCCCCAGCGAAAAGGAATGCCGATGTTTACTTCCGGAAAGCAGAAGAATCCTCTGTCCGAACGCATAAAGCGAAAATCGCAAGCACAAGACAAGATCGAACCATTCCCGAAAGCATGGCCGTTGATAGCAGCAATCACCGGCACCGGATATAGAAGCAGTTTCTTAAAAACCACATCCATTTCATTGATGAAATCACAGACCGGTTGATGTTCATTTTTATTCATATGCCCCATGATCCATTCCACGTCGATGCCCTGAGAAAAATTTTTCGCGTCGCTGGACGTAATAATCAAAGCAGTGACTGTTTTATCCGCAATGATTTCGTCGAGCATCGCGTTTAAGGTTTTGGCAAACACCAGATTCTGCCTGTTTTCACCATTGGTGAGGGTTATCATTGCCACGGTTTCATCTTTGGTCCAGTTCATGATAGACATACGTTTTACCTCTCTTTTTCAAAATGTAATACAACAGCCCCAGGGGCCATATTTTTAACTATTTCAATAACATAAAAACTTCTTTCATCTGTCAAAATCATGAAATCAGTTGTGCGAGTATAAGTAGTACCCTCGGGGATGTCAAGAATATAATCGGCTTGAATGACCTTGAAATTTATCGGACAAAGTATTACGTTAATTCAAACGTAAGTTGAAATTTTCTCTGTAATATTAATAGGAGGTTCCCAAAATGCCATTAAAAACCGCTGAGCAGTATGAAGAAAGCCTGCGCAAAATGAACTTAAAAGTCTATCTGCTGGGAGAACAAGTAAAAATCCCAGTGGATCATCCGATCATCCGACCTTCCATGAATTCCGTCAAAATGACGTACGCCCTGGCTCAAAATCCAGAACATGAAGATTTAATGACGGCAAAATCTCATCTGACAGGAGAAAAAATAAATCGTTTCTGCCATCTTCATCAAAGCACTGAGGACTTGGTCAAGAAGGTAAAAATGCAGCGCCTGCTGGGACAGAAAACGGGATCTTGTTTTCAACGATGCGTTGGAATGGACGCTATCAATGCCGTGGACAGCGTCACGTTCGAAATGGATAAAAAACTCGGCACTAAATATCATGAGCGTTTTACCAAGTTTTTAAAAATGATTCAGGAGCAAGATTTGGTTGTGGACGGCGCTATGACCGATCCCAAGGGAGACCGCAGCCTGTCCCCCAGCAAGCAAGCCGATCCTGATTTATACACGCACATCGTGGAAAAAAGAAAGGACGGCATCGTGGTGAGAGGTGCCAAGGCTCATCAGACAGGAGCCATTAATTCCCACTGGATTTTAGTTATGCCGACGATAGCCATGACCAAGGAAGACGCCGATTACGCGGTATCTTTTGTAGCGCCTGCCGACGCGGAAGGCATATCCTACATTTATGGAAGACAATCCTGCGACACGCGAAAACTCGAAGGTTGCGAAATCGATGTCGGCAACCGGCAGTTCGGCGGTCACGAAGCACTCATGGTTTTTGACGATTTATTCGTCCCCTGGGGAAATGTGTTTATGTGCGGGGAATACGATTTCAGCGGCGCTCTGGTGGAACGATTTGCCGGTTATCATCGCCAGAGTTACGGCGGATGCAAAGTCGGCGTCGGCGACGTGCTCATCGGCGCGGCGGCTCTGGCCGCCGATTACAACGGCGCTTCCAAAGCGTCTCACGTTAAAGATAAACTGATTGAAATGACACATCTTAATGAAACTCTATTCTCCTGCGGAATTGCCTGCTCGGCGCAGGGGCACAAAACCGCTTCCGGCACATATCTGATTGATTTATTGCTGGCCAACGTCTGCAAACAAAACGTGACCAGATTCCCTTATGAAATCGCCCGGCTCGCGGAAGATATTGCCGGAGGATTGATGGTTACCATGGCCTCGGAAAAAGATTTGCGTCATCCGGAAATCGGCAAAATCGTCGAAAAATATTTTAAAGGAATAGCTTCTGTGCCCACAGAAAACCGTTGCCGCATTTTAAGACTAGTGGAAAATATCACATTGGGCACGGCCGCTGTCGGCTATCGCACGGAATCCATGCATGGCGCCGGTTCGCCGCAGGCCCAGCGCATCATGATTTCCCGCCAGGGCAATCTGGAACAGAAAAAGCAACTGGCCAAAGAAATCGCGGGGATTAATGAGACTCGTTGAGAGCGAATAAAGTGATGCTCGAAACGTTAGTCGAATTATCCCAGGCGCATAGCGCCGCGGGATAAAGATTGAATTAAATATTATTTCCTCTAATTCCTCTGTTAAATAAAGGATGATAATGACCAGACATCATCAAAAAGAACTTGAGTTAATCTATGCAGAAAAAGCTGCTGAATTACTTAATGAGTTCTGGGAAATAGAACCGTCACCGAATGAAACCAGTTGGCCCGACTTGCTGGTCAAGATAGAATCGGAAACATTTGGCTTAGAGGTCAGAGAAATATATTTAGATGAATCGCGCAAGGGATCTACAAAGAAAGCCTATGAAAAAATGAATTTGAAAAATATTCAAAAATTGGCTGATGCTTATTACAATACAAATTATCCCCCTATCAAAGTTGATTTACTCGGAAATATCGAAGCTCATGATAAATTATTAAATGCAATTATAAGTGAAGTGTCTCAACTTAAAAAGCTTGAACAAAGACGGATAGAACTCTATAGCAATTGTGTGATTTATCTGCGCAGGCTTCCCAATAATATGAATAAATATAAAAGATGGAACCACATATCTGACAAAGTAGGCTTGGTACGTAATATTGATGAAGATATTATCAAAAGAGTTATATTAAAAAAATCCAAGAAGCTTTCAAAATATTCAAAAAACATATCTGACGTGAGATTGCTCCTCGTCAGCAATAGGATATTCAACTCGGGCAAAACACAATTGAATAGTGAAATCACATTCGATAGATGTGGTTTCAACACAATTTATTATTTGTCATACCCGGAAACGGTATGGAAGTTAAATAATTAACAAAGCTCTAAATCGATCGCAGCCTTATGAAACGCAACGGATCAGGTTGTGGCTAGCATTACAGCATTATTATAAACATCAAATTAAAAAAAGTGAGATAGGTGTTTAATATGAAAATTATTGCAGTATTTAAGTATTTATTAGCTTTATTAGGTGTTATATTTCTTTTTATAAATTGGAAAGTATCCATAGCACTATATTCTATTGGATTGCTTCTTCATGTCTTCCCATCTGGCCCAAGAGCATTACTTAATTTTCTGAGTGGCTATTCACTTCTAGCTGGAATAATTAGTCTATTCTTTGATTGGCGGATGGGCATAGGCCTTATTGTGTTAAGCCTTCTCATTGCAAAGTTCCGCGTGTGGGGTGATCGTAAAAATGCGGACTATTATGGGAATAATGTGAATATAACAGAGAAACTTGATAAAGAGTCTGAATAAATCTAACAATCTGGCAATACTATAATAGTTTTTCTAATTCGGAATACATATGGTTTGACATGAAGCTGATAGGCATAAAATACTGCGGCGGATGCAATCCTGTTATTGATAGAGAAAATCTTGTTCAGGAAATAAAAAAGCTGCTGCCACCGGAATTTATTCTGGCAAACAGCCAAACCAATAAACAATGGGACATCGGAATTCTCGTCTGCGGCTGCCTGACCGCTTGCGCGGACAAACCTGACTTTAAAAAGCTTGCTAAGAAGTGGATTATCGTTGCCGGTGATTCAGTTGATCTGAAAAGCGCGCCGGCAGAAAAACTGGCTGATATTATCGCAGCCCAGATAAAGAAATCCATATAACAAATCACTTTCTCCCGACATTTTTCCCCCAATTATTAAATCCCACAGCAATCAAGTATTATCGATTGTCCTTTCGCCGAGTAACTAACGGTTTTATAATCCTTATATTGGTGTATCACTAGTTAATGACAATCTATTTTCATAGTATGACTATGAAAATAAAATAATTATTGACAGTCGTACTATGATAATGTATCTTATAGACGTTTCCGACGGAGGATAAGATTATGACGGATAAGCACAGGCCGAAGACCAGAAAAGACCGCATTATGGATGCCGCTTTGCGCATTTTTGCCGAGAAAGGTTTTCAAAACGCAACCATTACTGAGATCAGCAAAAAAGCGGGGGTTTCGGAAGCCACCATTTACGAATACTTCGGCACCAAGGAAGATTTGCTTTTTGCCATTCCCGAAAAAATATCCAACGACACTTACGAGGCATCATCAAACGTCATCCCTTACATCAAAGGCGTCGAGGGGAAAATCAGGGCCATCCTGCTTTTTTATGTTCAGCTCTATCAAACCAATCCGGACTATTCCGCCCTGGTGTTGTTGCAACTCATGTCCAACAAACGTTTTCGTCAGACCCCCGCCCATGCGGCAATCCGCAAATCGTCGCATGGTCTTCTGGACTGCATCCGGGAGGGAATTGCCGACGGCACGTTTAAGAAAGATGCCAATCCCTACCTGATCCGTTCCATGCTGATGGGAGCCATCGAACATTTATTCATCCACTGGCACATGCAGGGCATGCCGAAGCAGAAGACAAGCGTCGCGGATATGCTCGATCCTCTGATTGAAATTGTTTTTGACGGTATCCGCGCCCGGAAAAAAGAAGATGCCGGCCAGATTCTTTACTTGAAGCTGGACGATACCGGTGTCCTGGAAAAAACCTTAAAGAAAAAAGAGCAGGAAACCTCCTCTAAAAATAAAACCAAATAACCATTTTAAACAAACAAAGGGGTGCCACCATGAGAACAAAAGAAGAATACATCAAAGGCCTGGCCAAAATGAAACGCAACATTTACTATGACGGCCGGTTAATCGACCGCACTGATGATTTACAGAAAGAAACTCTCGACGTCATGGGTGTTACGTTTGAAGAAGCCCTGAAACCCGAAAATCAGGAGCTCTGCACGGCCATTTCGCATCTGACCGGAGAACGCATCAACCGATTTAATCACATACATCAGAATAAACAGGATTTGCACAATAAACAGGACATGACCAGAATGCTCTGCCAGAAAGTCGGGGGATGCATTCAACGCTGCATGGGCATCGACGGCACCAACGCCATTTACAATGTCTCTTATGAAGCGGATAAAGCCAATAACGGGGCGACGCAATATCACGAGAACTTCAAGAAATGGCTTGTCCGTTTTCAGACGGATGACCTTGTCGGCTGCTGCGCCCAGACCGATACCAAGGGCGATAGAATGCTGCGTCCTGCCGATCAGCCCAATCCTTCAGCCTATGTGCGCATCAAAGAAAGGCTCAAGGACGGCATTGTGGTCGAGGGCTGCAAATTACACATCTCGGAAGCTTCCGTGGCCGATGAAGTCCTGGTCGTCCCGACAAGAGCCCTGCGTCCGGAAGACAAAGACTACGCCGTGGCTTTTGCCGTCCCCGGTGACTGGGATGGTATGAAGCAGGTCGTCACGATTCATAATTTCCGCAAACGCGAACATTACAAGCGCGGATTTATGCCCGGTTATACCGATTCTTATCTGCTTTTCGAGGACTGTTTTATTCCCTGGGAAAGAGTTTTTCTGGCGGGCGAACATTTGATGGGAGGCGTCTGCGCTCTTCTTTTCGCCCTTTTCCACAGACATTCATACTCCGGCTGCAAACCGGCCATTGGCGATATTATCCTGGGAACGGCCGCCCTTACCGCCGAGGTTAATAACATTCAAAAAGAATCCCACGTCCGCGAGAAACTGGCTGAAATCATCATGACATCCGAATTGGGTTATGCCGCCGGGTATACGGCGTCGGATCTGGGCAAGCCGGAGCTCTATATTCCGGGCATGGGCTTTGTTCCTTTCGGACCCGGCTCGTATATTCCGCATTCGATTTACTGTAATGTCGGCCGGTGCCTTACCGGAGAGGCCGTTTACCGCGAGGCGGAAATTCTCTGTGATCTTGCCGGCGGCGTCGTTGCCACCTTCCCCCACGAAAACGATTTCAAAAATCCGGAAACGGGCGAACTGCTTCTGAAGTACACCAGGCGTAATCCCAAAATGCCGGTGGAAGACCAGGCCAATTTCTGGAGATACCTGGGCGATCAACTCTGCTCGGCCACCGGCGGCATCATGAATCTCGGCAACTACCACGGCGGCGGATCGCCGATTATGGAGCAAATCGCCATCACGACGCAATATGATATCGAGTCGAGAAAAAAACTGGTTAAGTATCTGGCCGGTATGAGCGGCGGAGACAGTGACGTATTGGCGAATAAAATAAGAGAGGGGAAAAAGTAATGCACGCTCTGTTTTCTCTGGCAACAAATACAATAATGTAATAAGGATTTTTTACCTCCTTATCCTCAATAAGGAGGGCATCATATTTTTTAAGGAGAAATAAAATGTTCGACATATCCCGGTTTTCATTAAAAGATAAAGTTGCGGTGATTACCGGCGGCGGCCGCGGCATCGGTCAGGCCATCGCGTTCGCTTTTGCCAAAGCAGGAGCCAAAGTTGTGGTAACCAGCCGCAAAGCTCAGGATCTCGAAGCGACAGCCAACGAGATCAAAGCCTTCGGCGGCGAAGCTTATCCCCTGCCCGCTCATCTGGGCAAAACCGAAGAAATTAAAAAAATGATTGATGCCGTAATGGCCAAATACGGGCGCATTGATATTCTGGTCAACAACGCCGGCGCCAGTCCAGCGAAAGGTTCCGTCCTTGAATGCGACGAACGCCTCTGGGATAAGCTGATGGATGTCAACCTCAAAGGCGCGTATTTTATCAGCCAGGCGGCGGCCAACATCATGGTCAAGCAGGGCGGCGGCAAAATCATCAATATCGCCTCCATAGACGGCCACAACCCGGAACCGGGCCTGAGCATCTACGCCATTTCCAAGGCCGGAATCAGAATGCTGACCAGAGCGTTTGCCAGCGAGCTTGTCCGCTACAATATTCAGGTCAACACCATCGCACCGGGACCGATCAGCACCAAGATGTTGAAATCCAATTGGGACTTTCTGCCGCCGGAGGACGCGCAAAAAGTAAAAGAATTGGTGGAAAAAGCTCTGCCCGCCGGCCGCATCGGCGATCCCGATGAAATTGCCGGCGCGGCGCTTTACCTGGCATCCGATGCTTCCAGTTACACCACCGGCGCGGAAATTGTGATTGACGGCGGCGTGCTGCTGGGCATTCATCCGTCCTGACAGGAGCAGATAATATGATCAGTCGAACGGCGGCAGTTCTCGTCATCATTGATATTCAGGGCAATCTGGCCCAGGCGATGTTTGACAAAGAAACGCTCTTCGCCAATACCGTAAAATTAATCAAGGGCTTCAAAGCACTGAATCTTCCGGTGATTGTTACCGAACAAATCCCGCAGAAGCTGGGACATACACTGCCGCAGATCGCCGACGAAATTGAAAGCTTTCATCCGATCGCCAAGGAAGCCTTCAGCTGCTGGGGTGAAAAAAATTTCCGGGAACACCTGGAAGCGCTGAGCCGCCGGCATATCGTGCTGCTGGGAATCGAAACGCATGTTTGCGTTTATCAGACCGTGCTGGAGTTAATCACTGAAGGCTATAGTGTTCACCTGGTGGCCGACGCAGTTTCNNATGGTTTTATTCGAACTGCTGCGCACGGCCGCCGATCCCAAAGCAAAAGATTTTTTTAAGATTGTTAAATAAATATAGGATATATCAATATGAAAAAGTTTACCTTGCCTTACGAAATCTGAAAAACTATTTGGGACAGGGACAGATTCCGAACTGCTTAATTTTCTTGTTTTTTGTCATTTGCTGTGAATCCAAACCTCTTTGCTGACAGAATTATTAATGAGGGAATTCCCTAACCTTATGAAAAAAAGTTATTCATACATTAAAAGTAGAAAGGGGTATCGCTAAGCAATGTTTGAAATTTATTTAAGACGCGCTTAAACAATTGTTTTGCCTTTTTAAAATATAGTTTATTTAAAAAACATTCACACTATCGAACTGCGGGTTGATTACATATTTCCCCGTCTTGCCAATAAAACCTACTTTGACTTTACCGTGTCCGATTCCGACAGGCGCAAGACCATTCTCAAACCAAAAGGCAATGTCAAACTGCGGATGGATGACATACTTGCCATTTTTATCGATAAAACCAAACTCGCCGTCTTTCTTAACAGACGCAAGTCCTTCGGAAAACCAAAAGGCAAAGTCAAATTGAGGATTGATGACATACTTTCCGGTTTTGTCAATAAAACCAAACCTGCCTCCATTTTTAACAACGGCAAGACCTTCTGAGAACCAAAATGCGCCATCAAACTGCGGGTCGATGATGAACTTGCCCGTCTTGTCGATATAACCATATTTATCCCCAATTTTCACGGCTGCAAGTCCTTCGGAAAACCATCCGGCATCATCAAATTGTGGTTTAATGATATATTTCCCAGTTTTATCTATAAAACCAACCCTGGTCTTGCCGTCTTTATGAGCGACAGCAGTCAAACCATCAGAGAACCATCCAGCCTCTTCAAATTGCGGGTTGATTACATATTTGCCCGTTTTATCGATATAACCGACTTTGACTTTGTCGCCGGCAATTCCTACAGGGGCAAGACCATCATGGAACAAAAATGCAATATCGAATTGCGGGTTGATTACATACTCGCCCGTCTTGTCGATAAAGCCCCATCTATTTCCAATTTTCACTGCTGCGAAGCCATCGGAGAATCTTCCCGCTCCCTCAAACTGTGGCCTGATTACATATTTGCCGGTCTTGTCGATATAGCCCCATAAATCTCCCTTTTTAACAGGAAAAGATATGATTTCATCGCCGGTCACTGAGAAGAGTTTTTCTTTCAAATTTGAAATGCTATTATTTTCACATGCAGAGAAAATAAAAAGGGAAATAAAACCGAATATTACAACGAGTACCTTCTTGATATTTATCATTACAAATCCTCCTCGTATATTCTACGTTAATATGCGAATAAGAACAGACGCTCCTTTGTAAACGTGATTTATGTTAATGCATAATGATATTTTTTCCAACTCTTTTTTGAACATCAATATAGTTTTTTGTTTTTCCATTATGTTGTTTATGCTATGTTAAAAAAACCGTTCCTTCAAAAAAGCCCTTTAAGATATTATCAGAAAGGAGACAGCTGAGATGAAAAGAATAATCGTATTTGTAGTTATCATTGCCATTTCAGTCTTGGCCGCTTCGTCTTGGGCGGCCAAGACTGAAAAAGAAAAAGCTGCCGTTGCAGTGGCGGGAAAGTGGCTAGCTCTTATCGATACAGGAAAATATTCGGATAGCTGGCGAGACGCAAACGAGTATTTCAAAAAATCTGTCAAACAGGATCCATGGGAAAATACTGTCCGTTCAGTCAGAAGAACTACAGGCAAAATGATTTCAAGAAAACTTAAAAATAAGATTGATAAGAAACCATCGCCTGGTGAACCGCAAGGCCAGTATATTATCGTCCAATATTCAACATCTTTTCAGAACAAAAAGTCAGCCACTGAAGAAGTTGTAACCACGCTTGACAAAGATGGCCGATGGAAAGTATCCGGCTATCACTTCTATTAAAATTATTTTTATTCTGGCAGTCCCGCGGGAACTTGAACATCGTTTTCCGGTGTGAGAAGGCGATTATGAACGCACCGGACGTGTGCGAATATTTCTATCGTAAGATTTACGATTCCGTACGCGCATGCCCTTTCCAAAATTTTAGTCGGCAGCAGAAGAACCACGTGATTCCAAGGACAGTGCGTGAAAACGGCAGATAATCCTTTTGTCAGGATTATCTGCCGGCGGATGAAGGTCATTTACTGATCATGCCGGCACGGTATTAATGGCGGAACCCGACCCAGTTTCCATCCCATCGTGCATTGAGGACAAAGGGATCGTCTGATTTATACCAGTAATCTTCTATGAAGAAGTCGAAGTCCACCTTTTGAATGAAACATATATCAGGGTTACCGCTGTCTATCGCTACGCAATCGCACTGGTTCCCCTGGTGATTTAGATCATTCGGGTCCATAAAGTAAACCACATTTGCAGAATCATCGTATCCGATCACCAGCACATAATGGCCCGAAGAAGGAATCCCCATGACCGGCGATCTCCACAGGTGTAATAGCACGGGAGAACCGGTATTCAAAAACGGAACAATTTGATTGAGAAAAATATTTCTTTTTTGCTCGGAAATGCCGTCCTCCGTTCCGGTGAGGTCATCGCCGTAATTGCCTGCCATCACCGCGCTATATAACGCGTTGTTACCTGATTCATCCAGAAGACCTTCTGCGGCCTTTACCAACGATGAAAGGTGGACGCCAGCCAGACTATTTAATGTATCATCTATATATTGAATATATATCGCTATTTGAGAAGCCGCTGAAAGTTCAGTTGGATAATTAATTTTATCCGTGATTTCCGCAGGACAATCATCATCGACGATCCCAGTTTTTATATTTTTCAGGTGATCGCCATAGTATTTCATGACCATGTAAAAACTTGTCGCGCCGCACAGACCCGATTCCTGCGAAACATAGTAGTAGGATGGATTATTCCTGATCGTTTCATACGGTTGCTGCTGGGCAGCAGTTTGCCCGACAACTGCCGGGGAATAATCCTGTGAGTCTGCATCAGACGAATTAGAACAACCGCTGAACATAACGCTCGTCAGCAACAAGACAATAGCGAAATACAAACCAAAAATTTTTCTCATCATCTTTTCTTTATCCTATATTCTGAATTAAAAGTAAAATCGATTTATTTAATGACATAGCGCGTGTGTTGAGCATTTGAGTTTTATGAATAGCGTATGCCGATAAAATTTTGTATATTTATTAAGGATTTAATTATATTCTGGTAGTCCCACGGGGACTTGAACCCCGGTTTCCGGCGTGAGAGGCCAGCGTCCTAACCACTAGACGATGGGACCATTTTGGTGGGACGGTATTCGAAACTGACTGACAATTTTCGAGACAGAACTCCTGCAGTCAGACGATTTCCCAGCAAAGCAGAGGGTTGAGTATCTATTTAAACATATTGTAAAAGTCAAGGTAAAATTGGGTAATTCCCCTATCCTTTTCTCGGTAACATTTCTTAATGGGTCAAGAGGAATAACCGTGAATATAAATCCACCCAAAAATAAAAAATTTAGTTGCGCGATTCAATATAGGCTATCGCGTTATTAATTTTTTTTATCACACGATCTTTACCAAATGTGACCATGACTTCGTCAATACCGGGACTTACTGTTTTACCGGTAAGGGCCACACGCAACGGCTGTGCGATTACCTTAAATTTGATATTATGTTTCTCTATGAAGCTCTTGAGGAATTCTTCGATACGTTCCTTGCTGAAATCCTGTACTGCGGAAATCCCGACAACCATAGCCTTTAAATACCCGGAAATTTCCGGTGTTAAAAACTTCCGCGCTGCCTGCTCTTCGTAGTGAATCTCATCGGCAAAATAAAAATCAGCCATATTAGCCAATTCTACAAGCGTTTTAACCCGCGGTTGTAAATCAGCGATAACTTGTTTGATAAAACCGGCGTCACTCGTATTCGTGCCGTCTGGCCATAGTGGTTTCATTTCTTCCATCAGCCGCTCAGAAGACGATTCTTTAATATAATGAGCGTTGAGCCAAAGAAGCTTATCGGGATTGAAAACGGCTGGCGATTTTCCGACCGCTTCCATACTGAAAAATTCGACCAACTGCGCCATCGAAAAAATTTCCTGATCGCCGTGCGCCCAACCCAGGCGAACCAGATAATTTACCAACGCCTCCGGCAAGTAACCCATTTCCTTATAGGCCATAACCGAAGTAGCGCCGTGACGTTTGCTCAAACGTGTCTTGTCGCTTCCCAATATCATGGGAACATGGGCGAATTTTGGCACATCAAAACCCAGCGCCTGATACATCAGAATCTGACGGGGAGTATTATTAACATGGTCATCTCCTCGAATGACATGAGTTATATTCATAAGAGCGTCATCAACGACTACAGCAAAATTATACGTGGGATAACCATCACTCCGCTCGATAATTAAATCGTCCAGTTCGTCATTGTTAAAGATAATATTGCCTTTAATTAAATCTTCAACAACTGTGGCGCCATCCTGCTTGCTGTGAAAACGCACGACGCTGTTTTCCGATTTGGTCAGTTTCTTATCGCGGCATGTTCCGTCATATTTAGGTTTTTTACCGGTTGCCAGAGCTTTTTTTCTTTTTTCTTCCAACTCTTCAGGCGTGCAGGTGCAATAGTAGGCGTGACCTTCTTTGATTAATTTTTGAACCATTTCTCTATGCAGGTCAACCCGTTGTGCCTGAAAATACGGACCTTCGTCCCAATTCAATCCCAGCCAAACCATGGCATCAAGGATTGCTTTGGTTGATTCGTGAGTTGAACGCTGTTGATCTGTATCTTCGATACGCAAAACAAAGTCTCCACCGTTATGGCGAGCGAAGAGCCAGTTAAAAAGAGCGGTTCTCGCTCCACCGATATGTAAAAATCCCGTCGGAGAAGGAGCAAAACGAGTTCTTATTTTTCCCATTATTGATTTCCTGTATTTTTTGTAATCTTATAGAATTGAGATCCACTTTTTGTCAAGTTCCATAATTTTTGTTTATTAATAGTCCGGTTAAGCAGTAAAAATCAATTTAAAATTCAGGTGGTTAACCGGAGATACAAATAAATAAATTGTACTTGACAATAAAAAGATTTTATAATTAACTCGCAAGGTTAAATATACGGTAGTTTTTTTGATAACAGACTTGTTATGGCTAATTCTTTGAAAATTAACGTTTTTTTGATTCCGGAAGAAGGGCAACACTACGTTTTTTCCGAGGGAGATGCCTGGTTTAAAGGATGCTTTAAAGAAGGCGAAACTCCTGATTTTTCTCTGGAGCAGATAGATGTACGTTGCTTGATAACAAAAACTGCAGGTACCGTTTTTATTAAAGGGTCGTTTTCCGCCTCGATTGGTATTTGCTGTAGCCGTTGTCTGGAAAATACAAAGCTATCAATCGGCAGTGATTTTGCTTATACTCTTGTGCCAGCTAAAATGGAGACTGTTGAAGATTTGGAGCTTAAACCGGAAGAATTGGAGATCAGTTATTATCAGGGTGATTTTATTGACCTTACGCCTATTATCTGTGAGCAGATCATTTTACAGATACCCATTAAAGTTCTGTGCAAGGAAGAATGCAAAGGTCTGTGTCAGCAATGCGGCGCCAATTTGAATATTTCTTTATGTCATTGCGGTTCGCGCTCTTTTGACAGCCGCATGGCCGTATTAAAAAATTTTAAAATAAAAAACTAATTATAGAAAAAGGTGAATTATGCCAAATCCAGTAAAACGACATTCCAAAACCAGACGAAATCAGAGAAGGGCGAATGATTTTCTAAAAGCTCCTTCTATGTCCCTGTGTCCGCAGTGCAATGAGCCCAAAATGCCGCATCGTGTATGTCCCACATGCGAAACCTACCGCGGCAGGGAATACAGAAAAGCGGAAAAGAATGACTAGATTAAAATTTTTTTGAATTCTGCTTTTTTTCATTTGAATTAGGAAGTATCTTCGAACATTAAAGTGGACGCACGATACCGCCATCTGTCGTTACAATAGATTATAATGAAGATAAATTGATCTAAAACGAGGTCAATTCAAGATTTGAGGAGGAATTTTCATGACGTTAGAAGAAAAAGTCATTAATATTATTGTCGAGCAGCTTGACGTCACAAAGGAAGAATGCGTTTTGGAAGCATCTTTTATTGACGATTTGGGAGCTGATTCTCTGGATATTGTAGAGCTTCTCATGGAAATGGAAGAAGCTTTTGGTATAGAGATAGCTGATGAAGAACTTGAAAAGATTGCCACCATACAAGACGTAGTTGATTTTCTTAAGCAGAAAGGCGTTAAATAAAACTGCCTGACAGGATTTTTGCCAATGAAAAGGCGTGTCGTTGTAACGGGTCTTGGTGCATTGACTCCCCTGGGAAATTCAGTTGATGAATCATGGGAAGGCGCGAAAGCGGGTCAATCAGGTATCGGACCGATTACAAAATTTGACAGTAGTTCTTTTAAAACAAGAATTGCCGGAGAAGTAAAAAATTTCGATCCCCTTCAATATGTCAGCAAACAGGAAGTTCGTCGTTACGATGATTTCATTCTTTACGCTCTTGCCGCCTCGGAAATGGCACTGACCGACGCAAACCTGACGATTGGCTCTGAATTTTCCGACCGAACCGGCGTAATCATCGGTTCGGCTATCGGGGGGCTGGCCACGCTGGAAGAAGAATATAAGAATCTGTTGAATGCCGGTCCCCGAAAAATTTCTCCATTTGCGGTTCCGGCCATCCTGGCCAATCTCGCATCCGGTCAGGTTTCCATCAGATTTGGAGCGAAGGGACCCATCAATTGCGCCGTCACCGCTTGCGCAGCGGGGACATCGGCCATTGGAGACGCTTACAAAACAATCACCTATGGAGATGCCGATGTGATGATTGCCGGCGGTACGGAAGCGGCCGTGACACCAATGGCTGTCGCCGGTTTCGGTTCCATGCGGGCGCTGTCCGTTAGAAACGATGACCCGCAAAAAGCCAGCAGACCGTTCGATCAAGACCGTGATGGTTTTATTATCGGCGAGGGTTGCGGTATCATTGTGTTAGAAGAATTATCATTCGCATTAAATAGAGGAGCGCGTATTTACGCGGAACTGGCCGGTTACGGTTGCACCTCTGACGCTTTTCATATGGCTGCTCCACCGCCCGGTCACGAAGGCGCTGCTCGCAGTATGCGCGTTGCGATAAAAGATGCCGGTTTAAATCCGGAAGATGTTGATTACATCAACGCTCACGGCACATCAACGCCGCTTAACGATTTATATGAAACCCAGGCCATTAAGTCTCTCTTTGGCGAACACGCAAGCAAGCTGATGGTGAGTTCCACAAAATCCATGACCGGTCACATGCTGGGAGGCACCGGAGGAGTAGAGGCGATTTTCGCTGTTAAAGCTCTGCAGGAAGGCTTGATTCCGCCGACAATTAATTTGGATAATCCCATTGAGGGATGCGATCTTGATTTTGTGCCCCATGTCGCCAGAAGGAAGGAAATTAATACCGCCCTGTCGAACACCTTTGGTTTTGGCGGCGTCAACACGGTTTTATTGTTTCGAAAATATAATGAGACTCTCTAAGAACAAGCGAAGCGAAGTTCGAAGCGTTAGTCGCATTATCCCGCAAAGCGGTGGTAGCGCGCTGAAATTTGTTGGACGTAATGAAACTTAAATTTTATAAGCGTAGTGTAATAAAATTTTTTAGTTGAATTATCCAATCACGATTCATCGGGATTGGAAACTATCCTAGGAGCGAAGCAACGTAGGATAATGAGACTCGCTGAAGACGAATCCCGACGAGTTGGGATGATATCTGAAGCGTTAGTCGAATTATCCCTCCGGTGCAACCGGCAGGGATAAGGGATTAGAAATTAAGAATTAAGGAGAGAACAAATTTCATGTCTTTTTTAGAAAAAGTTGATTTGGAAGTAAGCCAAGCCATTGATCTGGAAACACGCCGGCAGGCAGGAAAAATAGAATTGATTGCTTCGGAAAATTTTGTCAGTGAAGCGGTGCTGGAAGCGCAGGGTTCCGTGATGACCAACAAGTACGCTGAAGGTTATCCGGAGAAACGCTACTATGGCGGATGCGAATATGTTGATATTGTGGAAACCCTGGCCATTGAACGCTGTAAAAAACTATTCGGCGCTGATCACGTCAATGTTCAACCGCATTCAGGCACGCAGGCGAATATGGCGGTGTATTTTGCCGTTGCGCAGCCGGGTGATACGATTCTGGGAATGAACCTGTCCCATGGCGGACATCTTTCTCACGGCAGTCCGGCCAACTTCTCCGGCAAGTTTTATAAGATTGTGCCCTACGGCGTCAACAGGGAAACAGAAATTATTGATTTTGATGAAGTGGAAAAACAGGCCAAAGAACACAAGCCCAAAATGATTATTGTCGGCGCCAGCGCTTATCCGCGAACGATCGATTTTGACAAATTCCGCAAAATCGCCGATGGAGTCGGGGCTGTGATTATGGCCGATATCGCTCATATCGCGGGACTTGTCTGCACGGGACTGCATCCCACTCCGGTTCCGGTTTGTGAATATGTCACGACTACAACGCATAAAACTCTGCGCGGACCGCGCGGCGGTGTGGTCATGTGCAAGGAAGCTTACGCTAAAACGCTGAACAGCAGGGTTTTCCCGGGCATGCAGGGCGGCCCGCTGATGCATGTTATTGCCGCCAAGGCCGTTGCCTTCAAGGAAGCGCTTCAGCCGGAATTCAAGAAATATCAGAAACAGATCATTAAAAACGCACAGGCGATGGCCGATGAACTGAAGAATCAGGGCTTCCGTCTTGTTTCCGGCGGAACCGACAATCATCTCATGCTGGTCGATTTGACGGACAAAAATGTCACCGGAAAGGACGCGCAGGACGCCCTTGATCGCGCCTCCATCACCGTCAACAAAAACGGCATTCCCTTTGATACGAAAGGGCCCCAGGTGACCAGCGGCATCAGGATCGGAACGCCCGCCGTAACCACGAGGGGCATGAAGGAAAGCGATATGCGCCTGATCGCATCGTATATTGCGGATGTGATTAAGAATATCGATAACGACCAGACGATCAAATCGGTTGCACAAAAGGTTAAGGAGCTTTGCGATCGCTTTCCGCTGTATCAGGGGCGGCTCAAAAAGTAAAATACAAACCATTATGTATTTGTGATAGAAAACGATTATGACGGGAAAAAAATCATCGGCAACCGGTTTGCGGGAGAAGAAAAAAAAACGGCCGGAATGGGACAGTTATTTTCTGGATATTGTTGACCTCGTTTCCAGGCGCAGCACCTGTTGCCGGAGATCGGTGGGAGCAGGACTGGTTCGGGACAGCCGTATTCTGGCTACCGGATACAACGGCGCGCCCTCCAAGCTTCAGCACTGTCTCGATATCGGCTGTCTGCGGGAACAGTTGAAGGTTCCTTCCGGCGAGCGTCATGAATTATGCCGTGGGCTGCACGCGGAGCAAAACGCGATTATTCAGGCGGCGCTGCACGGGGTCAGTACAAAAGGATCGACGCTGTATTGCACCAATCACCCCTGTGTCATTTGTGCCAAAATGATCATTAATGCCGGGATCAGCCGTGTGGTTATCCGTGACGGCTATCACGATAAGCTGGCAGCGGAAATGCTCAAAGAAGCCGGAATCAGCGTAGAGCAACTTTCACAACTTTAAGGTGAGATCATCATGAAATGTCCTTTTTGTGGTCATGCGGAAAACAAGGTTATTGATTCCAGGATAAGCAAAGATGGCAAAGCCGTCCGCCGCCGCCGTGAATGTCTGGGCTGCACCAAGCGTTTTACCACGTATGAATACGTGGAAGATGTTCTGCCCATGGTGGTGAAGAAAGACGGGCGACGCGAACAGTTTGACCGGCAGAAGATATTAAACGGTTTAAAAAAAGCCTGTGAGAAACGGCCGATCAGCATGGAGGCGATTGACAAACTCGTTGAAAATGTCGAACAGGCCTGCCAGGAAATGCAGTCGGAAGAAATCTCGTCCACGGTCATTGGAGAAAAGATCATGAACGAGTTGAAAAATTTCGACGGCGTCGCCTATGTCCGATTCGCATCCGTTTACCGGCAATTTCGCGATGTCGGCGAATTCATGTCTGAGCTGAAGGATCTTTTAAGCAAAGGGAAAAAATAATCATGTTTACCGGAATCATAGAAGGGATGGGCAAAGTTAAGCGTTTGACCATGAAGGGCGCGGACGCGGTTCTGGAAATTGAAGCCGGCATCGGTCTGGAAGATATTTCGCTTGGCGACAGTATTGCCGTCAACGGAGCTTGTCTTACCGTCACCTCCCTGCAGCAAAATAATTTTCAGGCGGATGTTTCCGCGGAGACGCTGTCCCGAACGACGCTTAAATTGTTACAGGCGGGGCATAAGGTGAATCTGGAAAAATCGCTGCGCGTGGGTGGTTTTGTCGGCGGACATTTTGTTCTGGGGCATGTCGATGCCACGGCAAGAATCCTGTCCCGGATGCAAAAATCGGGTTCACTGATTATTGCTGTCGAGATGAATGATACGATTTCCCGCTACATTGTGGAAAAAGGTTCGGTGGCAATTGACGGCATCAGTCTGACGGTGAACAAACTTGAAAAAAGCCGGTTTTATGTTAATATTATCCCGCACACGGCAGCCAATACCACCTTGGTGACCCGTAAAGAAGGGGATTGGGTGAATATTGAAACGGATATTTTAGGCCGGTATGTGGAAAACTTATTGCAATCAAACAAGGGAATCGATAAGGATTTCCTTATGAAACATGGTTTTTAAGAGATAAAGGAAAGACGAATGACAATCAGCACAATACAGGAAGCAATAGAAGATATCAAAAACGGGAAAATGGTCGTTCTTGTTGATGATGAAGATCGTGAAAACGAAGGGGATCTTTGCATGGCAGCGCAATTTGCCACGGCTAAAACCATCAACTTCATGGCCCGCTACGGCCGCGGTTTGATTTGTTTAACCCTTAATGAAGATATGGCGGATAAACTTAACCTGAAACAAATGGTTCAGGATAATCAGTGCCGTTTCGGCACCGCTTTTACCATTTCCATCGAAGCGCGCCATGGCGTTACCACCGGTATATCCGCAGCGGATCGGGCAACAACGATTCAGGCGGCTGTGAATCCGGAGGCCAAACCGGATGATTTGGTCAGTCCCGGACATGTATTTCCCATTCGCGCCAAAAAAGGCGGGGTTTTGGTGCGAACAGGTCAAACGGAAGGTTCTGTTGATTTATGCCGTCTAGCCGGTTTGACGCCAGCCGGCGTCATTTGTGAGATTATGAAAGATGACGGCACCATGGCCAGGATGCCGGATCTGGAAATTTTTGCCAAAGAACACAAGTTAAAAATTGTCACGATTGCCGATCTTATTGATTATCGGATGCAGAATGAATCGCTGATCAGACGCATGGCGGAAGCGACCTTACCGACCAGTTTTGGCGGCAATTTTAAGATGATCGTTTATGAAAATGATGTTGACGACTGGCAGCATATCGCCCTGGTGAAAGGCGACATTAAAGAAAATGACGAAGTTCTGGTCCGGGTTCATTCCGAATGCCTGACCGGCGATCTGTTCGGGTCGTTGCGCTGCGACTGCGGCGATCAGCTCCATCGCGCGATGAGCATGGTGCAAAAAGAAGGCAAGGGTATTATTTTGTACATGCGTCAGGAAGGCAGAGGCATTGGACTGGTTAACAAAATAAAAGCCTATGCCTTGCAGGAGGAGGGAAAAGATACGGTTGAGGCCAACATAGAGCTGGGTTTCAAGCCGGATTTGAGGGATTACGGAATCGGCGCTCAGATTTTGGCTGATCTTGGTGTGCGCAAAATGCGGTTGATGACGAATAATCCCAAGAAGATCGTCGGGCTGGAAGGATACGGCATTGAAGTGGTCAAACGCGTGTCCATCGAAATCGATCCCAATGAAAACAATATTCACTACATGAAAACGAAAAAAAAGAAGATGGGACACCTTTTGAAAATATAATTTTTTTCACCAGAAGATTAAAATAAAAAATAAGGATGGTAATAAACTATGCCGAAAATAATTGAGGGGAAAATTGTCGCGAAAGGAATGAAGTTTGGCATCGTCGCCAGCCGTTTCAATGATTTTATATGCGGCAGATTGATCGAAGGAACCATTGACGCGCTGATCAGGGCCGGTGCGGAAGAAAAAGACGTCGTGATTTATAAAGTTCCCGGCTCTTTTGAACTGCCGCTGACGGCCAAGAAACTGGCCAAGAGCGGTCGATTCGATGCCGTCATCTGTCTGGGCGCAATTATCCGCGGCGCCACACCGCATTTTGAATATATCAGCGCCGAAGTTTCCAAGGGCATTGCCGTCGTTGGCCTCGAAACCGAAGTGCCCGTTGTTTTCGGCGTGCTGACCACGGATACCATTGAACAGGCCATTGAACGTGCAGGAACGAAGTCGGGCAATAAAGGAGCCGACGCGGCGATGACGGCGATAGAAATGGTAGATTTGTTTAAGAAGATTTAAAACCAAATTGCCGATATTCAGGTAGACGTATCAAGATAAGACAGTCTGGTAAACAGTTCTTTGAGGTTTGATATTTAAATGCGCGGGCGGAGAAAGGCACGGGAAATTGCCTTACAGGTTCTTTACAGTCTTAATTTCGTGAATATTGATGCGCAGGATGCTCTGGAACTTTTCTGGGGTAATTTTACAGCTCCTAAAACAGCAAAGGAATTTGCCGCTTTCCTCGTAAAGGGAACGTGCGAACACAGGGACGAACTGGATAGACTTATTGCCGATTGTTCGGACAACTGGTCATTGGGACGAATGTCCAGGGTGGATATCAATATTTTACGTCTGGCCGTATTTGAATTTATTTACTGTGACGATATTCCCTCTAAAGTTACGTTAAATGAAGCCGTTGATCTGGGAAAAACTTTTGGCTCGGAAAATTCGGGCTCCTTTATCAACGGGATACTGGATGCTCTTAACTTTAAACTGAATAAAAAAAATGCAGTTAAATCTATCGATAGAAAATCCCGATCTTCCAAAACATAAGTGCCTGGCTGTGGGCATTTTTGCAGATGAGAAACCGCCGCGTGGAATCTGCGGGATGATCGACTGGCGTCTCAACGGGATGATTTCCAGAGAAATCAAGAAGGAAAGAATCCGCGGTGATTATGAAGAAAAAATTATTATTCCTTTTTTGCCTAGAATCGGTTCGGAGATGTTGCTTCTGTTTGGATTAGGTAAAGTTTCTGATATCAATTACGATAAAATTTACAACGCCTCTTATCTCATAACACAAACCGTTGACAAAATGGCTCTGGACAGCTGTGCTTTTGACCTTTACGGACAAGGACGTTTAAATCTTGTCACTTCAAACATTACGGAAGCTGTGGTTACGGGAATTTTTGATGTTCTGTCATCCAATATAGAAAAACTTTCTAACATGAAAGCCTGCCTGGTGACATCCTCTTCCCATCTTCAGGACGTCTCGTTGGGACTCAAACAATTTAAAACAAATGTCAATGATAGAGGATCCGTCGATATTTCAACGTTGGAAGAAATCTTTGTCCTGAGCTGATTTGTCTTTTGAGAAAAATATAAAAATAGAATTTTAAATTTTATTGACAGGCCGCTGGGGAGCGATATTGTTTTTACGCAAAAGCGTTGCAAAACGATCAGGACTGATGGGCTTGCTGAAATAGAAACCCTGCATCTCATCGCAGACCTGATCCTGCAGAAATTTCTCCTGTTCTTTTGTTTCTACCCCTTCGGCCACAACAGTCAGTTTTAAAGATTTTCCCATCACAATAACCGCTTCGGTAATTGCTTTATTATCCATATCATTAGGAATATTACGGATGAATGACCGGTCCACTTTAAGGGTGTTAATGGGGAAGTTTTTTATCCGTGCCAGAGAAGAATAACCTGTGCCGAAGTCGTCAATGGCCATCCGTACACCCAGTTCTTTTATTTTCATCAATACAGGGACAAGACGCTCCGGTTTATTCATGATCATGCTTTCTGTTAGTTCCAGTTCGAGGAGGTTCGGCGACATGGGGGTTTCATTTAATATGTTTTTAACATCCTGGATAAAGTTTTCATTCATCAGTTGACGAAGGGATAAGTTAACCGACATGCAGACGGGAGGCAGTCCCTGTTTCTGCCATGCGACATTCTGGGCGCAGGCTGTTTTAATGACCCATCTGCCGATGGGAACAATCATTCCCGTCTCTTCGGCTATGGGAATAAATTGCGTGGGTGTTACCATGCCCAGATAAGGATTATTCCAGCGAAGCAGAGCTTCAACGCCCGTAATTTCTTTCGTTTTTAAATCCAACTTAGCCTGATAGTCCAAATAAAATTCATTGCGCTCAATGGCGTGGCGCAGATTGGATTCTATGGTCAGGCGTTCATTGGACATGGAGCGAATACTTTCAGAATAGAACTGGAAGTTGTTTTTGCCTTCTTCTTTGGCAAAATACATGGCAATGTCGGCGTTCTTCATCAGCGATTGTTCATCCTGCCCATCCTTGGGAAACACACTGATGCCAATGCTTGCCGTCACGCGACATTCCTCTTCCATGATATTAAACGGCTGAATAACGGTGGCAAGGATTTTGTGAGCAAAGATTCCCAATTGTTTCAAATCATTAAAATCTTCCACAAGAATAATAAATTCATCGCCTCCCAAACGGCCCACGACATCAACAGTGCGCAACGATTGCTTGAAGCGCTGAGCCATTTCTTTCAGAAGTTTGTCTCCGGCTTCGTGTCCCAGAGAGTCATTGATGACTTTGAAACGATCCAGATCGACAAACAACACAGCCAATTGTTTTTTGTTGCGGTGAGCGGACTGAATTGCATGGTCCAATAGCTGACTGAACATCATACGGTTCGGCAATCCGGTTAGCGCATCGTGAGTTGCCAAATGGTTGAGCTCCTGCTCAATCCGTTTACGCTCGGAGATATCTCGAATGATTCCCTTGAAGCCTGAAGGATTTCCTTTTGAATCTTTTTTTAATGAGACAGATGCTTCAATATATCTCTTGGTACCGTCTTTTCTAATAATCAGCCAATCGAATCCTTCCTTGGCCTCCCCCGTGTTGAATACTTTATTAAACACCTGAAAAACATTTTTCGAGTTTTCTATATCCGAGAATTGCTTATAATTTGCACCGGTCAACTCCTCTCTGGAGGACCCCGTTATACGACATAATGAATCATTGAAAAATATAAAATTGCCGGCCAGATCAACCTCAAAATAGGCTTCCTGTATATTTTCTAAAATGTTTCTGTACTTTTCCTCGCTTTGACGCAGAGCTTCTTCCGCCCTCTTACGCTCGGTGACATCATGCGTAATTCCTCGAAACCCTATTATTTTTTCCGCGGAATCTTTAAGCAAGGATATGGAGCCTTCGATGTATCTTTTCTGACCGTCTTTTCTCGTGATATGCCAGCCAAATTCCTTGAGGGGAATCCCCGATTTATAAACCTGGTTATAAGCCTGAAAAACTTTTTCTGCGTTTTTCTGATCGGTATATTGACGGTTATTCATCCCCGTTAATTCTTCCCGGGAATAGCCCAGAACACGACATACTGAGTCGTTAAAAAAAGTAAAATTGCCGGCCAGATCGACTTCAAAATAACCTTCCTGAATGTTTTCAAGAATACTGCTGTATTTTTCCTCCATGATCTTGCGTTCTGTAATATCCATAAAACTGCCCAGCGTGGCAAGATTGCCTTTATACATAATGGAGGTAACCGTTTCCAGAATATACCTTAATTCATTATCTTTTCTGATAAACCTGTATTCATAAGGCTCGAAGCTCTCCCTCTTGAGGCATCTTATCGCCTGATTTCTGACCTTTTCTCTGTCGTCGGGGAAAATATAGTTAAGCGAGTACTCGCCCAAAAGATCCTTGTCGGAATAGCCAGTAATTTTCTGATACAGCTCACTGACATAAACAAATTTACTTTTCTGGACTATGTATATTCCGACACCGGCGTTTGCTATAATATCTTTTGCCAGAAGAGAAATATCATCATCTGCGGAAAGGGATTTATTCTTTGATATTTTTGTTTTCTTAATGTTGTTTACCATTATTATCCAATTTTTGAGCTTCTAAAAACATCATTACACAATGTTCAACAATATTTCTCGAAATTAATCAAATTGAAATTATATTATTATAAAGTTTCCAGCAATTTACATGCCCAATTCTTTTAAATACATATTTATATAACTAATAATTGGAGTAAATAATAATTACAATAAAATCATATATTAATATCCGGTTGAAACCTGAAAGATAAAAAATATTTGTATATCTTTTATTGCCCAAACGGTGATTTTCACCACAACAAGGTTATATCGGCCGCAAATCAGACAACCCTTCTATATAATTTAAAAATAGAAAAATAATTATTCGTATATTCCCTGTACGCTATTTATTTGTGTGGAATATTTTAGATAAGTTCCATTTTTTTCGCTTTTTCCAGTTACCTTTATGATATGCATAACTGGCCAGCAGAGGCAGAACGGAAGTGGCTTCGGCATAGACCATTTGCTCGCAGGAAGAATCCACTTTACCCCATGAATTGGCTTCTTTAAGCGTGGAACTGGAGCAAGCACCATCACGCACGTCAGCCACGGTAATCTGCACTGCATATTTGTGCATGGGCACATCTTCCCCCAGAATTTCGGCGCAAACAACGGTATCCTGAGCGAAATTTTTCGGCACACCGCCGCCAATCATTAGCAAGCCGGTTGTTCCCGCTTTAATTTTAATCTCGGTTAGCTCCAGAAAATCTTTTACCGAATCGATGGAAACATGATTTTGGGGACGCTGATATTGATGCAGAACCAGTCCGAATCCGGCGGAACTATCGGAAAAAGCAGGGCAGAAAATCGGCACATCATTTTCATAAGCCGCCTGAACAAGGGAATCTTTCTTTTTGGCATTTTTCACAAGATACTTTCCCATCTCGGCAATGAATTCGCGCGATGAATAAGGGCGAGCTTCAAGTCCATCAGCAATTTTTTTGATGGTTTTGTCGCAGGCCTGCAAATCATTTTCGCTGATAAACGTGTCGTATATTCTATCAATATAAAGTTTACGCAGAAGTTTGTCGTCAACAAAAGGGGTCCCCTGATAATGATTGAATCCCAGGGCCTCAAAGAAATCCATATCAACAATGGAAGCCCCCGTGGCGACGATGACATCAATCATTTTATTCTTAACCAGATCAACATAGACCTGCATACACCCGGCCGCGGACGTGGAACCCGCCAGTGTCAATATCACCACGCATCTTTTCTCTTTAAGCATGCGGTCGTAAATATCAGCGGCGTTAGCCAAGTCACGGGCGGAGAATGACATCTTTTTCATCGAGTTAATGATGTCCACCGCATTGATTTTTTTTATGTCAATATGTTCAATTTTTTTCTTTAGCAAATCTTTCTTCTTCATCAAATCCTGACTCCCCTTGAGTATCTGTTTATTTTATTAATATTTTTAAATCATCGACCGTTAAAAGTCAACTTCCGGTAATCGGCATTATGATTTGGCGTTTTTTCCAAAAATCGGATGTCTTTTAGCGGCCATTTGCACAATTGAGCCGCCCATTTGAGCATAGGTTATTCCGTCGGTTTCCGCGGCGCAAGCCATGCTGGCATCAGAGCTGATATCCGCGTTGGGATTAACATCCAGAACATAAAAAATATTATCCCGCAGCCTGATATCCATGCGAGCGTAATCCCTGCACCCTGTTGCTTTGTAAGCGTCGCGGCAGACCTTCTCCATTGCATTTTTTTCATCATTCGTAAGAGGAGCGGGCAGCAGGGTTTTAATTTCTTCATAGTGCTGTGAACCGGGAATAAATTTCGCTTCATATGTGCACAGCCGATCAGTTATGTTGCCGAAACAGGAAAAATCCATTTCCGCCGCGGGAAGCACGGTTATTTTTTCGTTGCCCCAGACCGCGACATGAAACTCGCGTCCGTCAATAAAATCCTCCACGAGCGCGGGCTGGCAATATTTATCCAGAACGAATAATATTCGTTTTCTTAAATCAGACGGATTCATCACCACGGATTCGGGAGTGATGCCAGCGGAGCAATGTTCATTTTGCGGCTTGACAATCGCCGGAAATATTTGCCAGTCGTGTATATCGGAAGAATTATAAATCTTCCAGGCCGGCGTGGGAATGGATACTTTGTCCAAAATGACTTTAACCCTCTGTTTGTCCTGCGATAGCGCCAGAGCAACAGAGTCAGCGCCGGTAAAGGTGTATCCGAGAGTTTCCAGCTTTTTTGCAACCAGCCATTCACTGTGTTCCACCCCCGGAAGACCTTCGCACCAATTAAAAATTATACATTTTCCGGGATCGAATAACCTGAGGTAAGCGGCAATATCGTCATGCTCAACTTTAACAAGCGTCATAGGATATCCCGTTGTTTGAAGCGCATCACCAAGCTCGGCTGACTGTCTGATCACCTCGTCCTTTTCCTCTTGCGTCCATTCCCGGTTAACATTATACAACAGGACCACAGGGATTTTCTCAGGCGCTATATCTTCCGACACGGTGCTATCCTTACCATTAAATTTTACAGCTTATTTTCCAGAATTTTAATCTGATAAAAAATCTGCCTTCTTTGGAAAGAATTGTAGATAAGCGATGTCTTTATGTCAATAAATATTAAGTTCGAAATATGCAGAGCCAAAAACACACTGAAGCATTAGGTCAAATCCTGCTGTTTGATGATTGATATCGGTTAGATCATAATAATCTTGTTTTTATAATCATTCCCCCATCCACTTGCGCAACCAGTGTTCAGGCATCCACGAATACCAATTGTGTTTTAAGCGAAAACGCGCCAGGGGGCGATACATGGCGGCCAGAATTCTCAAGACCGCGGAATCGGACTGATAACTCATTTTTCGATCGGCTAATACGCTTACAATTTCAATTCGTTCCATTAGTTTTCGCGTTTCCTTATCTTGATCTCGGCCAACATACTGTGTCCAGTTGAAGTTTCCCCATCCTTCCAATGTTTTCGGCGTCACATCATCCATGTGAACGATCTGCTCGCAAAGGCTGGTGCCGGGATATGGTTTATAAAAATGAAAAGCGCTGATCAAGGCCTGAGGATTGTCGCGCAGAAGCGCCCAGGCCAATGTCGTGGACTGAAGAACATCCTCCCGGGTTTCCGTGGGGAAGCCGCACATAAAATTATAATAGACTTTCAGCCGAGGATAGCGGGCCAAACGGCGGTTGAAAGCCAGCACATTTTCAGGATGAATATTTTTGTTGAGGATTTCCAGGATGCGGGGCGATCCGGATTCAACCCCAACCTGCAGATAAGCACCTCCGGCCTCGATAATAAGTTCCAGATCAGCGTCACTCATCTGATCAAAGGTGTCGATGCGGGAGCCCTGAAATCCCATTTTGATTAACCATTGACGCTTCAGCACTCCTTTCATGATCTCTCGCGTGCGCTCTTGATCGATAAAAAAACCGTCGTCGACAAAGTGAAAAGCGCTAACGCCATACGTTTCAACAAGAGGCGTCAATAAATCCAGCACACGAGATGCGCTCAACGCCCGCCAGCGACGCCGGGAGTACAAGGGGTTATAGCAAAAAGTACAATTAAACGGGCATCCCCGCGATGTTTCAAATTCCAATACGCGATCTTCATCGAAATAACGGTGTAGGTACTTATCCACGTCAATAAGATGGTATGGCACCGGAGGCAGAGTATCCAAATCCAGAAAAGGGCGGTCCGGATTATTCACAATTTCGCCACGATCTTTATACACGACACCTTCAAGACCGCGCAGTGATTCTCCCCTTTCCATGCGCAAAACGAGTTCAAGAAAACTCTCTTCGCCTTCTCCTTTAATTACGATATCGATCAGAGGATTTTCCACCGTCTGCAAAGGAAACAAAGTGGCGTGGACACCTCCCCAAACAACTGGTGCGGATGATTGTTGCTTCACAAAGGCCGACATGTCCAGCGCACAGGTGATTTGGGAACCTGTCATGGAGGTCACGCCAACGCAAATCGGGTTTTGCATCAGAGCATTGCGAAGGTCATCTTTCCAATCAGCGGAAGATCGCTGATCAATCAAGATAATCGGATAGCCGGCTTCATCAAGCTTAGCCGCCGCTCCCAACAATGACAAAGGGACCCATGGACGAAAAACTTTAGAATAAAGTCCTTCCGCAGGGCGCAACAAAATGACCGGTCTCATATTTTCTTCTGCGGATTTGATTTTGATAAGAATGCCTTTTAAAAAACAATTTTTTAGAAAAGGATTTTAGAGAAGCGATGTATGACTGTCAAGGAAAGATTGGATAGAGCTTAAATGACAAATTTACCAAATGTTCTGTATTGCCTCGCTAACTCTCATTTTGATGCTTCGTATGAAACGACGATCCTAATTTTTACTATGGTTTATGGACGTAAGATTTTACGAGGCGTTTGACGTCCTCGGAGATCAATTCCAGCCGGTACAAAAATAGCGGCTGAATCTCAGGCGGAACATGGTAATGGATATCTTTAATCAAGCCTCTGAAATCACGATTGTTCATGGATTTTGTTTTGTACCATTTCTTTTTTTTTGTATCATCAAAATCAGTCAAAAACATTTCGTCGCCTCGAAATACCGTGTTTTTCAAACGAATATCTCCATGGATTAAGCCAAGATTATTTATTTTTCTTGTCATGTCCACGATTGAATTAATAGCTTTTTGAATTTTTTCCGTATTACTTTTATTATTCATAAAGTACTGTTCCCCGTTGATGCCCTCAACCCATTCATATATGAAATAGGAATCGCCGCGTAGAGGCCCTATTCTTGTTTCTTTATAAGCCATTGGCCGTGGCGTCGGTATCCCGTTCCGGTTAAACAAGAAAGAGTAATGCCATGACCGGCTGGCCCGCGTTCTTCTGAAAAAACGTTTTATTTTATGCCATGTGGATTTGTAGTTATGAATTTTGATTATCGCCGGGATTTTATCGATTCCCAGGTAGACTATTTTGTTTTTAAAATTATCCTGGATAATTTTTGCGTTGCTCCGACGAATATAATTATCAGGATTACTTAGAAGATCCCGCATTTCGGCGGACATTAAATCTTGATCGCAGACGATATGCGTGAAAAAATCTTTATGTTGATAGAACTGTTGCTTTTTCATTTTCTTAACTTTTGGAATGATATTTAGCAAGCCAACGTTTGACCTCATTAAATACTACATGCGGATCTATATCGGCCATGCACGGAGCAAGGCGGTCCCGTTCTCCACATCTGGCAGAGTGGCCGCAGGGAACGCACTCCAGGGACGACTGAAAGAGGGTAATATCTCCATAAGTTTGAACAGGCGCCGACTGGCTTCCGGCTTTTTGCAGTACGTTTGACCATGGCGACCAGATTTCAGGGATATTAGGACCGAAAATGACAAAAATCGGTTTGTTGAATGCAGCTGCCAAATGACAGTTAAACGTGTCAACTCCCACAAAAGCCATGGACATGTCGGTTAGAGCGGCGCATTCTTCCAACGATATTTTGCCAATCAGCGAATGCACATTTTTCAATGCCGGCATTTGGGCGGCAACCTGACGGTCGATTTCTCCTTTCCCGCCGGTAACGATGATTGGGATGTCAAGGGAATTCAGTAATTGCAAGAGAATATTTCTTTGTTTTTCCGGATATAATCGGCACAAAAACTTACCGGTCGGATGAAAAATTACAAACCGGTCGATGGCCATATCCTTCAATATACTCTGCACCTTTTGTTTCGCGACATCCGAGTAACAGGCAGACAGGACAATTCTATCGATGGATATTCCCAGTCTGCGTAAAACTTCGACATTGTTTTCAACAATGTGACGTTGCGGATTAAATTGATAACCATCATCCATCAACATCCGATGCCACCAGTTTTTGGAAAAGGTTGGCTCTCTGGTTCCGATGGATATTCTGCCGGCCATGTACGCGTATATATTGCTTCGTTCGTTTGTGGTAAAGGACACCGCTAAATCATAGTGACGAAATATTCTTCGAATCAACTTTATTTGCATCGCCATGCTTGAGAAACCAGCCTTGGCCAGGAAATGACTGTCCAAGGGGATGACATTGTTGATTCCATCCAGAAGTTTCGCGGCCGCGACTGTATCTTCGTTGACCAAAAGATCGATTGATACATTCGGAAATCGGCGGCTCAGAATGTTTATTACCGGAGAAAGCGCCAGAACATCGCCAAGAGATCTTCTTATTATCAGCAGGATTTTTTCAGGTGATTTCATAAAGACACGCGGGAGTCAGCAGTTCAAAGGTAAAATAAAAAGAAAAATAGTCTATTTCCGGACATTTTTTATAAAATCTTCAACCTTCCCGAGTGCTCAAAGCCTTATATGAAATGACTGTTATCCCGATTAATGAACTTTGATCTTTGTCAGTAGTCGCTCATTAAATTTTGTCTAACTCGGAGCCCCTTTAATTTATAGAACCATATCTGCCAGTGTTTATTTGCACACCGCTTTTAGAATGGTTTCCCCGTTTGATTCCGGTTGTATCATCAGCCATTCGGGATTTTTGTACGTATGAGAAAACAATGCTTTCCCATCTCGATCATATAAGAATAAATATAATGTCCTTTCGCTCTGGTTTGAACAGCCTATTTCAGACAAATAAACCATATACGATAGCTTGTCATATCCCTTGGTTGATAATCTGTTTTCTCTTCTATACTGAATGGCTTCAGATATTTCTTTTTTCGAAAAAACCCATTTATTCAAAACCTTTACTACATCGCTATCTTTATCAACCTTGCCCTTCTTATAATAATGAAGCGTACCTCTTTTATCCTTGCCATATTTAACCCATTCAGACGCCTCAGGTTCGGAGATCTCATTCATGGGTACGGTTTGATAAGCATTCGACAATAAAACTTTTCCCGTATTGACCTTCCGGACTTTTGTCACTTTACTATCCTTATAGATCAATCTCTGAACGATAACGTCCAGATGGAGAAATTTCCCTAATTGTAAAATATCTTTATCTGATATTCCATATAATGATATTTTATGCTCTCCTGCAACCTTCACAAAAGAGTTCTTGTCCAGCACCTCGTATTTATCCGGGCTATTGCCCGTCATTGCCAGAAACTGTTTTTCTTCCTCATTCTCCATGATTTCTTTTTGATGCGCATCGATATTGGGAATTTTGACTTCAACGATCAATCCCACATTGAGTTTTCCTGTCTTCTCCGGCATAACCTTATCAATATCATGACACCAGTCGGCATACTCAGCACCTGATCCCCACCCTTTTAAACAAGTTTCCTGATTAAGATAGTTAATGATGACGTCCGGATTTAAAGTTATTTTTACCTTTTCACAAATTCTTCTGCCGTTTTCTTCCGCCCTGTCTGTTCGACGAAGAACCTCTACTTTTTCATAATGATTATTTATCGTATGCTTAATACAGTCCGGAGCAGTATTCGATAATTGAGATCCCTTAACCAACTTTTTTAGAACACTTTCTCTTGCTTTCACACTCACGGATTTCTTAAATTCATCGAGATTTTTCTTATTTTTCACATCCCCTTTATATACGTCACAATATTCACTCATTATTTCTTTTGATTCCGAAAACCCGATGGAAGGAAATGCAATGATGATAATCGCTAAAAGTATGATCATCCGCTGAATTTTATTTTTCATAAATCCTCTTTACTGGATATAAAATTGAAAATTGTTTATAGATTTGATAACTTATGGCACAAATCAACTTAACTTTTTTTAAGATTATCATATTTCCAATTATTTACAAGATACAATTTACCCGTTGTCAAATTCACGGGTATGAACCCCAGGGCAAGCCCTGGACCCTAATTCCGCAGCAAGCTGCGGGGTATCATATCCATGCTTATGCAGGATAATTCGATTTACAAGTTTCAGCGCACTGCGTTTCTGAAACTTGGATCTCATGACCCTCCGCTGTGCGGGATTGTTCGACTTACAAATTTCAATGCACCTATAGTGCCCCTATAGTGCCCTTCAGGGTATTTAGGGTATTCTTTTTTGAAATTTGAGTCTCACAATCAGTCAGGCAAGCTTCCGGGACACCTCTCATTTCTGACCTGCTGTATATCTGTAAAAATTCCTATCAAGACTTATTTCTCTGTTTACAGATTGAAAATTTTCTTAATGATTCTTATTAAACTTTTTTTCCTCCGGTGAATTGATACCTCTATGGCCTTTTCCCCTCGTTTGAAGGTTAATAGGGTAAGGTCTAAAACATCTTTAGGAGGAGCAGCTAATTTATGCTTATCTTTTCCACCCAAGACGCTCATACATTTTCCCCTAAATTGGCTTGTTTCCCATTATATTAATAACAGATTGAATTTACACATGCTGACGGAAACCATTCTTTTCTTTATCTCAAAATATCACATTTATCGAATTGTGGATATAGAAGGACCGACAACGAATCTGATTATTAAAATGTCTCATTCATATAAGAAATCTTGTATCATAAGGGAAATAAAAAGAAAAATGAAAAAGAGGTGATTTTATTTTCACAAATATTTCACAATAAAAATCTGACGATAAGCAATGTAAGTATTTGCTAAATCCACCGGAGACGGTTCATCCCATTATGAACAAATTTGCGTTTGCTTCTATAAGCGAATCTATGATAAAAAAGGCAGAACCTGCATATCAAAAGAATTTAGGAAGAAAAAAGTCTTTAAAGGGAGAAAAACATGAACATTCTGAAAAAACAAAACGGGATGTCATGGGTTGGCTGGTTAATAACGATAGCATTGATCATTGCCGTTGCAATACCGTCAATAAAAATTATACCGATATATATCAAGGATATGAAGATTCACTCCGAAATGAATAAACTGGGAGACGACATATTAAAAAAACAAGATTCTTTGAGAGTAACACCACAAACAATACAAGAACATTTACTGGAGCGCTTGACTCTTAAAGGCGTTACAGAAATAACCGCGGATGATATCATGATTACGGAATCGGAATATAATTTCAATGTAAGAGTGCAACATGAATTCAAAGAACGGATAATTAGCGATAAGTATTTTACCTTAAATTCTGACAGAACGGTTAATATACCTATCATAACGAAGAATTGATAAATGACAGGAAGGTCTGCTGGTAAGCGGAAGAACCCCTTCCTGCTTTTCCAGTTCAACCATAGAAGAGCTATAGGGGAGCTAAGCAGAAATTTGCTGGTCACCATTATTTTATAAGTTATTGATTTAAATGGTGCCCCTGGCGCGAGTCGAACGCGCGGCACACGGATTAGGAATCCGTTGCTCTATCCTTCTGAGCTACAGGGGCTTTGGGTTTCCTGATGGTATCAATTTTAACTGTAACATTTTTGTAACAAGAAATTTAACCTCAAAATAGTTATTTTTTACCTCTTATTAATAAGTTAAATCTCTTTCACAAAAAACAATTCTTCTTTAAAAGAACAAAAAATATCACTTTGAAGGTATTTTTTATCTGATTTTAATTGAAAAAACCATATATTATTTTAATAAAAAAAACACACAAATCATCAAAACCGACATTTTTTCATATGTTCCGATTTCCATGGTTGCGAAATAATTCCACAACCTTAATGGGGATTTAAATTTTCACCTTGTAAATCATAAGATATTTGGTATTTTAAAAAAATATTAGCTTGTTCCAGTCATTCAATTTTATATTGTTGGTATAAAAATACATTTTGAAGGCACTAAATATGAAAAAAATCAGTCTAGTTATTTTTTTGTTTTTTCTTGTCTTGTTTCTACTCGTCGTTTCATTGGCATCCATCTGTTTTTCTGAACCGGATAGAAAGGTATGGGAATCTTTTTCGGATAACATGTATTACAATAAGACAAATATCACTAAATCAGCACAGTATGTAGCTGTCTGGACTTATAACATGGTGACAGAAGATTACAGAAAACAGACAGTTACGGTATCACAAAAACACGATCCGGAACTATCGGAAAGATATAAAAAATTTGACCACTTCGTCACTTTATGGGGATTCGATTGTGAGAAGAAATCGTTTAGAATTAAAGAGAGAACAGATTATGATGATCGGTGGAAAATTATAAACAAATATACATATAAAAACGAGGAAAGGATAAAAATCGTTCCCGACTCCCCGACAGAAAAATTATACGATAAAATTTGCGTAACTCCGGAAAAGCCGTCAAAGAAGAAGTAATTTAAATTTCATTGATCGACACTGAAGATATGAAAACCATAATAATAAAAATTGTTCGTTTTTATTATTCGTAAACTGTTCTTCCCATGGAACCGGGATTCAGGATGATGCCCTGACTTTAACAGTATAAGAAATATTATGGATGAAGTATTTTCAATATGAGCATTTTAAACCAATCCTTAATGAGCACGAAGAAAAGACCTTTTGTCTATAAAGATCAGGCCATGTTGGAAATTCGCAGTGGCGGCGGCTGTCTTTCCATCTTCGGATTGCCCTTTCTTTTGGCTGGTTTATTCGTCATGCAGATTCCTCTTGGAATCATTCCCATCGAGGGCGCTCCTGGCGGACTGACATCCATTTTCGTCATTCTTTTCGGCGCTGTGTTTGTAGCAGTAGGCGCTACTTTAGTATTTGGACGCAACGGCATTATTCTTGATCGCGGCAGAGGACGCATGCTCCAATGGTACGGCTTACTCATACCCATGAAGCAAAAGGAATATCTGCTGGATGCCGTAGAGCAGGTGGAAATGAACTTTTCCAGCGGTGACAGCGATTCCCCCGCGACCTGGCCGATTAAGCTCTCCGGAACGAGCATCGCCAAACCCATTCCCATTTTACAGCCGGCAAGTTTCTCTGAGGCAAGGCAATTGGCTGAAGAACTTTCCCGATTTCTTTACAAACCGCTCGTGGATTCTTCCACCGGCGAGAAAATTACCCGTGATCCTGATCATCTGAACGAATCCTATAGAGATCGTGTGAAGCGAATGGGCAACACGGCAATCGTAGTGCCGCCGGAACCTTCCAACAAGCGCCCGCGGGTGGAACGAACGTCAGAAGGAATCATTATTCATATTCCCGCCTCGCAGAAAAACGTCTTTCATTATATACCGGTGATCATGCCCCTAATCTTTGCGGGAATTTTTGCCTGGTTTTTCCTGCCTTCTATGTTAACCCGCAGCATTTCCAGCTCATTTCACTATATTTTTCTGGGAATTTTCATTCTTTTTTTCGCGGTTCCTGTGGGCTCTGCGCTTCAGAAAATGCAGCGGCTTAAGAAACAATTTGAAAGAATTACCGTGACGAAATCTTTTCTTCGCGTGGAATCTCTGAAGCAGGGCAAAAAAACAACCATGGAGATTCCCATCGAGGAGCTGGAAGATCTTGTAGCTCCCACAACGCAAGATGCTATCAATGCCATCGAGGTGCCCGGAATCAAAAAAGTTCCGCTGGGCGATATGGGAATTCCACGCCTGCCTGACGGACGCCCCGTGCCTCGCTTTCTTTTATCATTAATGAAAATGGTTGGTGCCAAGGGAATCATTGCCCGCAGCGACAAGACCGTGATGGAATTCGCCGGAGGTCTGGACGAGGCGGAAGTGGCCTGGCTTTTCGCGCTGATCAGAAAAACCATCGTGGAAGGATAGTGAGCCAGGCTGACTACAGGAAGCGTAAGGCGAACTAGTAAGTCCCAGGTTTCAGAAGCGAAGCGCACTGAAATTTGTTGGACGAACTATCCCTTGTGCAAAGCACATAGGGATATCCCCCCTGAAGTGTAACGTAATGGGAGATATCAGCATTACCTTTGGTTCTGCATGCTTCATTAAAAATTACCTGTAATATAAAAGGAACATGATAATATATGAAAGAAGTGAAAATGTTTATGTTCGAAGGATGTCCGCACTGCAAAAGAGCCAGAGAGATGATGGTCGAGATTTTTGCCGAACATCCGGAATACGCCAAAATTCCCATGACCGTCATAGACGAAAAGAAAAATCCGGAAATCGCGAACCAGTATGATTATTATTTCGTCCCGACATTTTACGTGGAAAACGAAAAGATGATGGAAGGCGTTCCTTCCAAAGAAGCGATCAAAAAAGTCTTTGCCATGGCCTTGTAAAAATCATCTGCATAATTATATTTGATGTAATGAAAGCGAATCATCTGATTAACGAAAAGAGCCCTTACCTTCTTCAGCATGCCCGCAACCCTGTGAACTGGTACCCCTGGGGTGACGAAGCATTTGCCAAAGCAAAACAAGAAAACAAACCTGTTTTTCTTTCGATCGGTTATTCCACCTGTCACTGGTGTCACGTTATGGAGCGGGAATCTTTTGAAGATGAAGAAGTCGCCGCGCTACTCAACGAAACATTTGTAAACATCAAAGTTGACCGGGAAGAGCGTCCCGACATCGATGGCGTCTATATGAAGGCTTGTCATATCATGACGCAAAGCGGCGGCTGGCCATTGACGATTATATTGACGCCGGATAAAAAACCCTTTTTTGCCGCGACCTACATTCCCAAAGAAACCCAGTACGGCCGTGCCGGAATGCTGGAATTGATACCGAAAATAAAATCACTCTGGAAGACACGACGTGCCGATGTGCTTTCCGCCGCGACGGAAATTACCGATGTCCTGCGCCAAACTTCAACCGAAAAAGGAAATGAGCTGTCCGAAGAGACTCTGCGTCGGGCTTATCGCTCATTCTTGGTGAATTTTGACAAGGCATTCGGCGGGTTCGGCCAGGCGCCGAAGTTTCCGTCTCCACATCATTTCTTTTTTCTGCTGCGCTACTGGAAGCGCACCGGTGACGCGCAGGCACTGCATATTGTTGAGCACACGCTTAAAAACATGCGGTGCGGCGGGATTTACGATCAGGTCGGCTTCGGCTTTCACCGCTACTCAACTGACGCCTGCTGGGTGGTTCCACATTTTGAAAAAATGCTCTACGATCAGGCGCTCATGGCGATGGCTTATATCGAGCTTTATCAGGCAACCGGCAAAAAAGAATATGAGATCATTGTTCGCGAAATATTTACCTATGTTTTGCGCGATATGACGGACGAGCAGGGTGGCTTCTTCTCTGCTGAAGATGCCGACAGTGAAGGCGTTGAAGGGAAATTTTACCTCTGGACGGAAGAGGAAATCCGCAAAATCCTTACCCAAAAAGAAGCTGACTTGTTCATGTCTCTTTACCGGCACAGCTCCGACAGTGAGTTGCCGGGCATGCACGAAATTCCAGCTGGCAATTTCATCCTGCATTTAAAACCATCGACCGGAGACCAAATTGATTTTACACAAATACTCCCCGAAATTGAAAGCATTCGTAAAAAGCTTTTCGCTGTCCGGGAAAAACGGGTGCATCCGCACAAGGACGACAAAATTCTCACCGACTGGAATAGCCTGATGATTGCGGCGCTGGCGCGCGGCGCGCAGGTTTTCGATGAGCCGGATTACACAAACGCCGCCTGTCGCGCGATGGATTTCATTCTTGAATCCATGCGCGCCAAAGACGGCAAACTTTTTCACCGCTACCGGAGCGGCGAAGCAGCGATTACTGGAAATGTCGATGACTATTCTTTTGTGATCTGGGCGCTGCTGGAACTTTATGAGGCAACTTTTCAAGCAAAGTATCTGCAAAAAGCTCTGGAGTATAACAATTATTTATTCCGCAACTTTCTTGATAAAAAAAACGGCGGGCTCTTTTTTACCTCCGGCGAAGCGGAATCACTTTTAACACGACCGAAAGAACTCTACGACGGCGCCATTCCTTCCGGCAATTCTGTTGCGTACATCAATACGCTTAGACTATTCCGAATTACAGGCGATGCCGAAGTGGAAAAACAGGCGAATGAAATTTACAGGGCATTCCGCGCGCATGCGGACGCGATGCCGACAGCCTTCACGCAATTTCTCTGCGGTCTTGATTTTGCGATTGGACCTTCAAGCGAAATTATCATTGCCGGAGACATGGATAAACCGGACACAAAGGAACTGCTCTTTGCGTTAAGAAAACACTTCGCGCCCAATAAGGTCGTCATCCTCCGGCCTGAAAAATCAGCGAAGCCGGTTATTGAAGCCATCGCGCCGTTTGTGAAGTCGTATTCCGGCATTAACGGAAAAGCAACTGCCTATGTCTGCACCAACTATACCTGCGCCCTGCCAACCAACGACCCACAAAAAATGCTCGAACTTATAAATTGAAATCAATAGCACGCCTCTTTCTTCATTCGTCAACACCAACGGATCGGAAATTTATTGATATGCTTTTTTCTATTTTTTTCTTATGTATTCCAGAGCTCTTTCCGCGGCATATTTAACTTCTTTAGGATAGGACCCGATGCCTAAAATGGATTTTGATTCAACAACTTCTGAAAGAGTTTTTATTGCTTCGGGCGAGCCTATAGACCCCAGCGCCTTGCATATCTTTTCCTGCATGGATATCAGATCTTCTTTAGACATGGAGGACTTGCTTTTGAGCATATCGTGTAAATCTGTCACGGCTTCTTTGCATTTAACTTTACCGAGTATTTCAATAATATTGACTCGCAAGTCCTGATCGACTTCAGGCAAAACCGACAAAAGCAACGGCCCCCGCTTATCGCCTCCTGTCTGATTAATGCTCTTGAAGGCCTCCATGCGAACCCGTTTTTCCTTGTGGAGCAATAGAGGTTTTAATGCTTCAACGCTGGTATCATTGCCTATACGGCCTAGCATATAGGCAAGATTACGGAGGTAATACCACGGCTCATACATGTTAATGCTTGACTTAATGGCTGGTATTGACGCCGAACCCATTGCTTCAATAGTATGAAGAATGCTGATACGCACTTTGCTGTCGCTGGCATTTTTGAGAACACCGAGCAATTTCTTTAAAACAACATCGCCAAATCCGGCAAATAATTTCAGGGCTTCATACTTGCTGTTTTTTTCGTTGGTGTTAATTTCTTTAAAAAGGATGTTAAAGTTACTATCTGACGCAAGATTTTTAATAACCTCCAACGACAACACCCTTATTTTATCATCTTTTATCAACTTTCCTTCGTTAATTCTGCTGAAAACATTTACAATCGGATTCGATTCGGCAATAAATCCATTCTGGATGAAGTCCTGAAGAAGTTTCTGCAAGCGCAGGCATGTTTCCTTGAATTGAGGAGTAAATTTTGTCTGCATTTCCAACCACTCTGCCGCCTGTAATGATAAATGATTAATCATTTCTATTTTTTCTGCGGAAGGAATGGATTCAATGGCACCGTCCATTGCGTTCAAACGGATAAATACTTTTTCCACCTCTGCAATATTCTTATAAAACTGTTCTTCAGAACTCTCCTTCCCGGCCACGATTTCCCGAGGTATCTCAACTTCCATAATTACCTTATCATCAGGATGAATCGGTTTTGCCTTTTCTTCCTCCATACTTTCAGGCTCTTCAGCATCAACTCGAGCAGAAATTGGTTTTTTTGCGATAAAGTTTATTAAAATACTAAGTTCTTCTTTTTCCAAATCTTTTTCAAAAGAAAAATTCTTGAGATTTAAAACATGAAGGATTTCAAGCAGGGCTGAAACGGGAATCGTTGTTTCATCTTTTTGATTTGAAATATTTTCGCCGGGGAGGGCTTTTGTTTCCAATTGCGCAAAAGCCGAAGGCGACTCCTGCCGCATATTTTCCACAATATGAAGATAAAGAGCTTCTATAAAATCAGTAATCATTCCACCAAAGGAAGAATACAATTGATCATTCTTTATTGCCGAGTGTATAAGAATAAGCGAATGAACAGCTTTTCGTTGTAAATCCATATCCGACATAATTTACCCCGATAAAAGCAAAGTGAATAAACGTAAAAATTTTCATCAAACTCAAATTTACAATTTCTTATTCCCAGGCAATTTTCTTTTTTAAATTATAACATTTCCGGATGATGAAAACAATCGACTTAATGGCCACAGGGGGGGGCTATTGATTCCCAAATCATATACTTCAATCACGGGTATGAACCCCAGGGAAAGCCCTGTTGCTAATTCCGCAGCAAGCTGCGGGGTATTATATCCTCCGCTGTGCGGGATTGTTCCCCATCTCGATTTATTGGGATGGGATAATTCGTCCAACCAATTTCAGCACGCTGTGCTTCTGAAATTGGGACTCACTACGACTAACAAATCTCAATACACCACACCGATAGTGCCCCCATGGTGCCCTTCAGGGTATTTAGGGTATTCGTTTTTGAAATTTGAGTCTCACAATAATTTTTTTCCTTGCATTGATTCTTCAAAAGAGTATGATTTGCAAAATCCCGCGATATGCGGAGGGCATGGATGATGCCTTTTGTTCTGCATGTTTCACTGAAATAAATTTGTAAGCTACATACTTATTGATGGGTGACTGATTATGATGTCTCGTAAAATGCGATGTTATGATTACAGGCAAAAAAGCATCGTTACTTAATGTTTTAAAATTCAAGGAGGAACACCATGCCCAAAAAACAGATTATCGATGCACATTGTCACTTGTTTAACGCGAAGTACGCCGTCATGGAACTTGCCTCTGCATCATGGAACCACTTTCGGGGCAATTATCCGCATCAAAAAGGCACCGTCCTATTAAAAACGCGAAAGCCGGGCTTCATCGAAAGACTTGAAGGCGTCAAGGACTTTGCGGCCTATATTGCAAGACTGCTGAAGGTCACATTATCCGACTGCGAAGGAAACTATAAAACGGCTTTGAAAAATTTTGCCGAAAGTGAGCTGGGCAAGAATGCCTCATTAAGCGTCGCGCCGTTAATGATGGATATCTATTTTGCGCTCGATGATAATACAGATGAAGCAGGGCTTGCACGCAAAGGACGCCTCACGACACCAAGAATTGAAGCGTTCGCCATCCCCGCAGATAAGCAAAAAGATTTTGAAGATCATTTTAATAAAATCGAATTAATGGTCAGGGAAGAATTTAAGAAGATCCAGCCGGTTACAAAACGACTGCTTGTTTCCGAAGATAAACTCGCCACCATCTTTAATGACGCCAAAAAGGATTTGCTTGCCACGCCCAGGAAACTTCTCAAAGGCGTCGATCCTTACGCGGGAATCGAACTTTCTCCGGGATACAAAAAACACATGCTCGAACTCGAAGGACTCGCAAAGAAATATCCGGGGAAAGTATTTCCTTTTCTGGCTATAGACCCGCGCAGAGCAGGAATAATGAAACTCATCGAAATGAAAATAAATAAGGGCAAAGGCATTTTCAAAGGCATTAAACTTTATCCGCCGCTGGGCTATTTGCCCACGCATCCTAATCTGGCAACGGTTTTTGATTATTGCGTCCAATATGATATTCCCATCACAGTGCATTGCTCGCCGGGTGGAATAAATAATTTCAGAAAGACGAACTATATCAGAAGTTGGGATGAAAAAAATCATTTGGAAGATTTCAAAACGACAGAGGGCAATAAGAGCATTTATTATACCGCTCCTGAAAAGTGGCTGCCCGTTTTAATAAAATGGCAGGACATTCGCATTAACTTCGCCCATTTCGGCGGCGGCGATCAACTTATTGCCGGCAACACCAATTGGATGAATAAAATCATCGAACTTATCAAAGCTCATCCGCATGTTTACACAGACATATCCTACCATACCGACAAGGAATCGCCCTGCAAGATACTTGAAGTCGTCGGGAAAAATGACTGTCTGAATACAAGACTTATGTTCGGCACGGATTACATCATGATAATGATGGATATGTCTTTGGGCGGCCTGGATAAATATTATAATCTTTATACCGTATTGAACGACAGACTGGTGTATGAAAATGCCAAGGACTTTCTAAATCTATGATGCCGATATGGCTATCTCAAAATCATAAGTTGTAATTAAGTATAGCCGCATAGCGGGAGGATTTGGCTGCTCCCTGTTTTTTCTTGCATTGTTTTCAAAAAGGGCGTTAATGAAACTTCAATTACAAAAGCGCAGGGTATCTTAAGAGGGAATAAATGAACTATAACGCAACAAAAATCGCAGAAAAGGTATTCCCCTTTCTCGATAAAGCCTTACAGCACTTTGGCCGCAATGAAATCTGGTGGCGCGGACAATCCAATTCCAGTCCTGACTGGAAATTATTACCAAGCATATTTCGAAGAATAGATTCAGAGTTTAGTGAGCGAAACCTGACACAAACATTTAAAAGAAAAGCTCTTTCAAGATACCAAAACTGTCCACAACAGAACGACGGCATTGGCTGGTTATTCTTAATGCAACATTATAGACTTCCAACAAGGTTATTGGATTGGAGTGAATCTTTTCTTGTTGCAACATTTTTTTCCGTAATCGAAAAACTATATAAAGATAAACCAGGTGCTCTATGGGCTCTTTCACCAGTAGATTTAAACACAGATCAATTTGAAGAAAAAGGAGTTCTTTTACCTGATGGAGATATGATAAAACCCTTAATCAGACATGCATTCGTAAACAAAGCAGAAGAAATAAAAAAAATTTGTGCAGTTTCATCAAAAGAAATTGATTCTCGTTTAATGACTCAATTATCTGTTTTTACTATCCATGGATATAATCAACCGTTAGAGTCTCTTTCTAATCATGAAAAATATTTAATAAAATTTGAAATCCCTTCTGAGCTAAAGGTACAATTAATAAATATGCTATATGATTTAGGAATAAGGCGATCAAACATTTTCCCAGACTTGGAAAACTTAGCTAAAGATCTTTCAGCATGGTTTTATTCACCTATCGATTAGTTATATGTTTGCAATAATGTTGATAATAGACAAGACACCCATTTTCTTTCAGGAGATTGCACATGGCCACAACATCCGTTACCGATGAGGATAGAAAAAAAGCGCAGCGCTGTGTTGAATGTCCGGTATGCAAGCAGGCCCGAAAGCAACAAAGTGGATTCGCTTTCTGGTTTGTCAAAAATATCGAAAACGGCATCTGCCCCTACTGCACGGCATATGAAAAGGTTTACGGCAAAAAAGCCCACGAAGCCTGAACGGTTCTGATTATTCATGAAAACTCTGATTCTGACGAAGCGTGATATTGAAAAAATTCTGACGCCTGCCGTGGCGAATGAAACGGTCGAGAAGGCTTTCCGGGCATACAGTTTGGGGTGTACTCAGATGCCGCCCAAGAGTTATTTGTATTTTCCGAAAGGCGATCTGCGATCCATGCCGGCTTATATCTGCGGTGAAGGCTTTAACGTCGCCGGTATCAAAAGCGTAACAGTCCATCCCCGGAATTCCGCCAGTGATTTGCCAGCAGTTATGGCTGTCATTATTCTGAATGATCCGCAGACAGGTTTTCCGCTGGCGGTCATGGACGGCACCTATCTCACTTGTATTCGAACCGGCGCGGCCGGGGCCGTGGCGGCAAAGTATCTAAGCCGGAAAGATTCGCAGGTTGCGGGATTCGTCGGATGCGGCGCACAGGCGCGCTCTCAGTTATCATGCCTGCTGGCATTTCGCGATATCCGGAAAATCAAAATATGGCAATATCCGAAAGACAAGGAATGCGTTCGAAGCTTCCAACAGTGGGTTCATAAAACCTGCAAATTGGAAGCCGAAGTATCTTCGCGGATGGATGCTGTTACCATGAATTCCGATATCGTCATCACCACAACGCCATCCCGCGCACCTTTGGTAAACTGTGTTTCTCCTGGAACGCACATCAATGCCGTCGGCGCCGACGCTCCCGGCAAACAGGAAATCAATCCCCAGATATTAAAACAGGCGAAAGTGGTGGTTGATGACTGGACACAGGCCGCGCACAGCGGTGAAATCAATGTGCCGCTGAGCAAAAAGCAGTTGACGAAAAAAGACATACACGCGCTATTGGGGGATATCGTGGCCGGAAAGAAGCGAGGCAGAACATCCGTAAACGAAATAACTCTTTTCGACGCGACAGGTCTTGCTATTCAGGATATTTCCTGCGCTGATGTTGTTTATAAGGCTTTTAAAAACAGGCGCTGCATCAGAACTATTGGTTTTTTTTAGCCACCATAACAAAATTCTCGTAGTTCTTCTCTTGACATACCGGACGGTGTTATCTATACTTCGTTCACAAAAATAATCTCATAAACAATGCCCAAAATCGAATCGGATTTTTCCGGAAATTTGTGAGGAATGATCGCAATTCGACTATAAAACTAATTTAGGAGGTTTCTGATGTCAAAAAAACTTGGATTTCTGCTGGTCGTTTTACTCTTTGTTTTCTCCTTTTCCGTTGACGCGCGGACCATCGGCGGCGTTAATATGGAAGAAACGTTTAAGGCTGGAGATGAAACGCTGATACTGAACGGCGCCGGTATCAGGGAAAAATTCTTTGCCGATATCTATGTGGCCGGTCTGTATCTGAAAGAAAAAAGCAGTGACTACAAAAAAATTATGAGCATGGATGAATCCATGGTCATAAAAATCAAGATTGTCTCCTCGCTCATCACCGCTGAAAGGTTTAAGGAAGCCTGCGAAGAAGGTTTTGAAAGAACGACAAACGGAAACACCAAGCCGTTAAGACCGAAAATCGACCTTGCCTACACCGCCTTCGCGCAGAAATTCAATGTAGGAGATATCTTTGACCTGGTTTATATTAAAGGCGTTGGAACGGATTTTTATAAAAACGGGAAATTGATTACCAAAGTTGACGGGATCGACTTCAAAGCGGCTCTTTTCGGCATCTGGATCATAGACAAACCTTCTCATAAAAATGAAAAATTGAGAAAAGGCATGCTTGGATTGCCTTTATAATCTTTAAAGCTATTCAGGGAGTCTGGAAGCTATACTTCCGGGCTCCCCTTTTTTCATCAATAAAAAAGTTGGTCATGAATCACTGCCTCGTTCTGGAAGGATTAGGCACATAATCAAAATCAAAAGAAATGATTCCCACACGGGTTTTAATTTTTATGGGAATCTTTTTTTTATCAGCGGTAACCCAGATTTTGAGTTGCGCGTTATCCCCTTTTTTTACCACTTTATTCTTTTCCAATGACTCCAGCATTCTCATATCAGGTGTAATTTCAATGGCTGCGTATGTTTTCCCTCCGACTTTGATTATATCTCTTTTACCGACAATCGCTCTGACCGCAATGTTGCGTTTACCGTCCGTCAGCGGGACAAGAATTTCCGAATTCTCTTTAAGATCCTGACATCGAATAACGTAATAAAGGGCCAACGGGTCAAAAGTCCCCGGCAGGATACCAATCGACGGCTTGGTCTTGCCGAACTTGGTTGGAGTGACTTCAAGTTTTTTCCAATTAAAGTTCAATATTTCATCACGAGGATGTTTGCTTTTTGTCTTTTTTCGATAAAGGATGCTGTGTGTCATAGCAACATCAACATAGGAATCCTGTCTTTCCCTGATTTTATAGATGAGATCGACGGTCGGGTTAGTCTTCGTAATCATGACAAAATGATAGGATTCGACCCCGTTGACAATTTTTTTTGGAAGAACTTCCAGAGTGAGCTCTCCGGCCGGAATCGTCCCCCATCTCCCCTGATAGGTCAGTTTTTCTCCGGGATTAAAAGGAATTAACTTGTCCGGCTCTTTGGCGGCACTATTCAAACCCAGAAATATTATCGCGTACAAAACGAGAATGATGCACCGGGCAAAACTGAAATAAGTTACTCCGGGCTTCAATGAAAATACTGTTTTTTTATTTCGTATCATCATTCAATCAAAACACTGACGCCGTATATCGCCGGACTTGCCTTTGCGCATTTCGCAAAAAGTTCCCATGGCAACAATCAATTATTTTGCTTGAAGCGCACGTCCGATCGTCATAATCTCGGCTTCCTTGGTCCCTTCGTAGAGCTCCAGAATTTTCGCATCGCGATACCATTTCTGTACCGGATATTCCTCAATGTAACCATAGCCTCCGTGCAATTCCACAGCGTAATTGGCACAAAATACGGCAGTCTGTCCGCCATAGAATTTCGCCATCGCGGCCAGCGTGTAATCGGGTTTCCCCTGATCAATCAGCCAGGCTGCTTTATAGACCAAACCGCGAAGTGCTTCTATTCTTATTGCCATCTCCGTAAGTTTCATCTGCGTCATCTGATAAGAACCCAATGAAACGCCGAAAGCTGTTCGTTCTTTTACGTATTTGATGCTGGTTTCCAGACAGGCTTCTGATATGCCCAGCGCCTGACCGGAAACCATCACGCGGGTAATATCGAAAAAGTGCATGAGCTGGCGGAACCCCTGCCCTTCCTTGCCGACCAGATTGGTTTGCGGAACGCGTACATCCTCAAAGGCAATTTCAGCGGTATCGCTGGCGCGGATACCCATTTTCCCGTGGATTTTGTTGCGCGTGATTCCTCTGGCATTCGCCGGAACAATAATCAGGCTGAAGCTGTTGTGCTTCTTTTCTTCAGGGTTGGTGATGCACTGAACGACCATAAAATCGCAAACAGTCCCGTTCGTGATAAACATTTTATTGCCATTAACGATATAATCCTTGCCGTCCTTCACCGCACGGGTTTTATAGCCGGCAACATCCGTTCCGGCATTGGGTTCCGTGTAGGCGCCGGCACAGACCTTCTCGCCGGAGCATATCGGCGGCAGACAGGTTTTCTTCTGCTCTTCGGTCCCGTAATTCAGAATGGATTCGCAACCGAAACCGGATGCAACAATATTGAGGCCGATACCCATATCAATTTTTGATATTTCTTCCGTGATAATGGCATTACCCAAAATTCCGGCGCCGGGACCGCCATACTGTTCCGGAATCCACGCACCGACCAGACCGTTTGCAGCGGCCTTATTTCTGATTTCCGGTGTGTATTTTTCGTGTTCGTCGCATTCCTGCGAAACTGGTTTTATTTCAGAAACGGCAAACTTATAGGCCATCTCCTTCAACATTTTCATTTCCTCGGTTAATTCAAAATTCATTTTTTTCTCCTTGTAGGTGCTTTTGCCACCATTGCTTTTTTAAACGATTTACCTAAATAATGCGACAAAGAAGTAACAACATTGCTCTCTTGAAGTCAAGGGGCAACCGGATGAAAACGGTTACTGCCGGATTCCTTCCAAAATGTTATCAATATTTCTCTTGACATACTTCCCGGAAAGAATAAAAAGTGATTCAGGAAATTGAAGCTTTCATCTGACCAACAACAAGCAACATTTGGGTAAGGAGAAAAAGCCATGGCAAAAAAAATATCGTTATTGCTGGCTGTGTTGTTTTTAATATCATGCGCCCAAATTGTCAGAAATCCGGTCAAGTTTGATCAACAAAAATTTATAGATCACTACGAAAAGATGTTTGCCGCCGCAATCGATAAGGGCACGCAAATGGGTTATAGAATTGACCGGCAAGACAAAGAATATGGTTTAATCAAAATGAGTCGTAAATCGGGAAACAGCACTTACGCCATCACGGTCGATTTTGATGAAGACAGTTTCACGGTAAAAGGCGAAATTGATACGGATATATTTAATCCCTTCATCGGTGAAGATGCAAGAGTAATTGAAGAGGCGATCAAAAAAGCTGCCGAGTAATTTTTACCTTTTGATTTAAGCAATAACAGAGAATCTGATGAATAATGTCTTGATCGGCCCCATGCGGCCAAATTTTTTAATTTTAACGCCGGCCTGTGTTCTTTTGGGAATTGCGACGGCATTCTGGTCCGGTGCGGCTCTTAATCCTTTATATATTGTCCTTATATTAACAGGCGCTGTAATGGCGCACATCAGCGTCAACGCGCTCAACGAATATCACGATTTCAAGAGCGGGCTTGATCTCGTCACCGAGGTAACACCGTTTTCCGGCGGCACCAAGACTCTGCCCAACAATCCCACAAAAGCGCATCTGGCTTTAATTAGCGGCATCGTCAGCATTGTTCTGGTTGCCTGTATCGGTATTTACTTTGTAGTTGAGCGCGGCCCCTGGATATTACCGGTCGGCATTCTCGGTCTTGTCATTATCTATACCTACACGCCTTTGCTTACGCGCAGTCCGTTTCTGTGTCTGATTGCGCCGGGACTGGGTTTCGGGCCTTTGATGGTGATGGGCACCGATTTTATTTTGACCGGGCATTATTCCTGGACGGCGGCCGTTGCATCGCTGGTGCCGTTTTTTCTGGTCAATGACCTGCTGCTTCTCAATCAGTTTCCCGATGTTGAGCCGGACAGGCAATTCGGCCGTGATCATCTGCTGATACGAATCGGACGGACGGCCGGTGCGCGAGTGTATGTTCTTTTTTTGATTTTAACTTATATAGTGATATTTCTTGCTTGTCTTTTTGAAGTGCTTCCGCAGGGCGCATTGCTCGGCCTTTTGACATTAATTCTGGCCGTGCCCGTCATGCGGGGCGTCATCCGCCACGCCGACGATATCCCCGGTCTTATTCCGTACATGGTAAAAAATGTCATCATCAATATCAGCACGCCTGTGTTGATGGCCATCGGTTTATTTATCAATCACTGATGACGTTCCGTCTTTCATTCAACGGATTATTTTTTCGGAATCCGGTAAGGAATCAGCATCGGCACGCGCGAGCTGTACTCAAGGTATTGGCTGCCGAATTCTTTATGAAGATCTCTGTCTTCCAGAAAAGTCCCTATTAAGATCCAGAGGCTCCATAGGATATTGAAGATCAATCTGTCTAAGGTCAGCACAGGACAAGCCCAGATTAAAATGATCACAAAAAGGTAAATCGGATGCCGCGACCAGCGATAGGGGCCCCTGGCGACAATTTTTTGCGGCTTGTCCGGTTTGCGGCCCATAAGTACATCAACTCCCAGCACATCCAGGGAATCAATGGATTTTACCGCCCAAAAAAATCCGGTCAGGCACAGAAGAAATAAGGCGCGCATCAGCGCAAAAACCATTCCTTCTGCATGTGCTGCCAAAATTGAAGTTTTCTGCCAGAAAATCAAAACCATCAGCAAGGTTATGGCGGATGCCATTCCGTAACATGCAGCATGATACATTTCCGGCATGAATTTCCCCAGCCATTTTTTGAATCCCCTGCGCACCATAATGCTGTGTTGCAGAAAAAATATCAGCGATAAAAAACCGTCCAGCAATAAGGCCTCTCTCGTTCTCAGGCCAAAATCAACGACCGTATAGGAACCCGTAAAAAGAAAAACCAGAAACATGAATCCGGATAAAAGTCCCAGCGAGTAAAGAAGCAGGACCAGTATGATTATTTTAGTATGATTTTTGATGTAATCAGGATTCAACATTTTCGCCAACAAACTCATGAAATGGCTTCTTTAACGGGAGCATATACCCTTTTCGGCAAGTTCCTCCGGCATGATACTTAATCATCTCATATCAATGACTTCTTCCTCAATGGCCTTTCTAATGGGAGTATAGAAAAGCCCCAATTCACGCTCGGCTTTGCTGCCATCGGCAATCATACCATGCTGCATTTCCCGAATGGCATCGATGGACATGCCCCAAAGCGGGGGTCGATTGATGATGTCGGCAAGGCAGGTCAGCACATGGGCGTTGAGAATTACCAGAGAATCCGGCAAACGCAGTTTCGGCGACGCCACACCGGAAACATCACTGACAAGCGCATAAAAATCGCTAAAGGAAAGACGGGAATTGCCAATGATATATTTCTCGCCCAGATTGTCCGTCTTTTCTGCTGCTCTGAGAATGGCTTCCGCCACATTTTTAACATGCACATACGTTAAAATCTTGTCGTCGAAAATCCTGGCCGGCATACGACGTTCTATAAAAAGTTTGATCGATGATCCGGTCATTTTAGGATCGCCGCTTCCCAACACCGCGCAGGGATAGACCATCACCAGGGGCAACCCTTTTTCCCGATAATACTGCCAGGCAATCTGATCGCCTTCATATTTTGTTCGGCAATACTCGCTTTCCCTGACCGGACCGACCGGCGTCTCTTCCTTGAAGGGCAGCTCGTTCGGTTTGCCCCAAATCCCCATGGTGCTGACATGCACAACTTTGGAAACCCCTGCTTCCAAAGCGCACCCCATAACATTGCGCGTACCCTCAACATTTACGCGACGGTAGATATCCTTGTCCGGTTCCCACCAGGAATACACATTGGCAAGGTTGAAGACCCATTCGCAGCCGCGCATACCCTCTCTAAGAGAAGACCGGTCGGTCACATCCCCCATGACGATATGAGCGCCAAGATCCTTTAGCTCCCTGGTATCGCTGGTCTTGCGCGCCAGGCAGTAGAATTCATGCTTGGTCTGTGCCATACGGCGCAGCAGGTGCCGGCCGATAAAACCTGTTCCACCTGTGATAAATACTTTCATAATACCTTCCTCCCTTTTCAGTTGAAGATTGATGTTGTAATCGAAACTAAAAAAGAAACCTCATAAGGGTTCAATAACCCCTCTGAGGCTGACGAGTGGTAACTTCCTATTAATCCTTACCACGATGAACTCCAGAAAGCTCATAATTTTGTTGATTAATCACAGATGCAATTGGTTTATTAGATACGCTTTAAATAATGAGCTGTCAATGGAGAATTTATGAATTCAAATTGGCTTTTTTATTGGAAGCCTTTACC
>DJVN01000143.1 GCA_002441205.1 Syntrophaceae bacterium UBA6255
TTGACGGCGGTTTTTTTGCCTTACAGCCCTCCGAATTGATGAAAGTGGTGATCATCATTGCCTTGGCCCGGTATTTTGATAATCATCAATCCAAAGAACCATACAAATTGAGAGAGCTTTTCATTCCTCTTTTAATGGTCGTTGCACCGTTTGTTCTGATTTTGAAACAGCCGGATCTGGGAACCGCGCTGATGTTGATGCTTGTCTTTATTTCCATCGTTTTTTTTATGGGATTGGACAAAAAATCGTTCATATTTGCTTTCGTCAGCGGTCTGGTTTTCATACCGGTCGGCTGGTTTTGCTTAAAGGATTATCAACGGATGCGGTTAATTACTTTTTTGAATCCGGAAAGAGATCCTCTGGGCTCAGGTTACCACATTATCCAGTCAAAAATTGCCATTGGTTCCGGAGAAATTTTTGGCAAGGGCTTTCTGAGCGGTTCTCAGACGCAGTTAAAATTTTTGCCTGAACAGCAGACCGATTTTGTTTTCTCGGTGTTTGCCGAAGAATGGGGTTTCGTCGGTTCAATGATTTTAATAGTTCTGTTTGCCGTCATAATGTTCTGGGGATTAAAAATTGCCTTGCAAGCCAGAGATTTATTAGGCACAATTATAGCGTTTGGAATCACTGTTCTGATTGCATGGGAGGTTTTTATCAATATAGGCATGGTTCTGGGAATTCTTCCTGTTGTCGGAATTCCGCTCCCTTTTTTCAGTTACGGCGGATCAGCCATGCTATCTTTGATGGCGGCTATGGGTTTGTTAATCAATATAAGCGCGAGAAGATTTGTCCTGCAAAAATAAATAGGACGACTAATGAATCAGATTTAAGGGGGATACTGTGTGGGAAAAAAAGAAAGAGGTTGAAGAGATTAAGGCTATTTTAGATCAAGGAACTGAATTTGAGGGTAAGCTAATTTTTACAGGTTCCGTTCGTATTAACGGGAAGTTTCAGGGAGAAATTTTTGGACAGGGATCGTTGATTGTTGACAAGGACGCTCAGGTTCAGGCTAACATCGCGGTTAAAAGTATTTACATCAGCGGTAACGTTCAGGGTAATATCGAGGTAAATGAAAAAATGAACATTCATTCAACCGGGAAATTTTCCGGAGATGTCCATACGCCTATTTTTATCATGGAGGAAGGCGCTTTCTTCGATGGCCGATCTCATATGATGGCAGTAGCCGAGAAAAAAAATGAAGTTCCCAAGGCTATTTGATTGAACAATAAATATTTGCTTCAGGCCTTTTTTATGAAATATTTATCATATATTTGAATGGATGTTTTTTAGCTTCCTATCTACTTGAAATAGTTAATCATTATAAAATATCAGACTGCCGGTCAGAAAAAACTTGACAAGCAAATAATGTTATGATTAGTAACTCGCAAGTTTTGAGTATCAAGGAATAAAACTTCCGCCCTTCTTTAAACTGAGGAAAAATATTCAAAACATAATTGAATAAAAAACTGTATGCACTTACAGCTGACGCTGCCATTAAGAACCGCTGGGAACGGAAAATCATCAAGCGGTTTTTATAGAAAGTGCAAATGATAAACAGAGGTAAACAATGGTTACAGTCATTCCTGATTTGACACTAGTCGTCCAAATGGTTCTTTTCCTCGCTTTGATTGTTGTTCTAAACGTTCTTTTGTACAAACCCATCCTATCCATCATAGACCGGCGCAAAAAACAACTCGAGGAATCAGAAAACGAGATTAAACTATTCAATGAATCCGTGGAAAAAAGAGTGGCTGAGTACGAAGAAAAACTTAAACAAGCCAAGCTAAAGGCGTCGGAACAAAAAAAAGAAATTATCCAGGAAGGCGTCAACCAGGCCAAAAACATCGTGGATGTCGTACGCAATGAAATTCCGGCGATCGCGCGTGAGTTTCAGCAAAAAATGAATAAAGAAATAGAAAAGGCCAAAGCTATTCTGGATGGCCGTTCCAAGGATTTATCTCTGGAAATTGCCCAGAAAATACTGGGGAGGCCTGTAAAATGAAAAAAGCAACTTCCTACATTACAACGATGCTTTTTATTGTTTTATCAGTAAGTATTGCACTGGCATCAGGTGACGCTGAAGGCGGTCACCACGGTGGTGCTGAATTGTGGAAAGGCTGGGGCATTAAGACTTTCAACTTTATTGTTCTGATCGGTCTTCTATACTGGCTTCTGGCTTCCAAGATAAAGGATTTCTTTGTCGGACGCCGCGCCGAAATTAAGGAAAATCTGGAAAAAGCTGTTGAGAAAAAAGGAGAAGCGGAGAAAAAATACAAGGAATATTCTGAAAAACTGGATAAAGCGGCGACCGAGATAGACGGCATTTTGGACATGATCAAAGCTCAAGGCGTTGCTGAAAAACAGAAAATCATAGAAGATGCCGAAAGAACCGCCAAGAAAATGAAAGAGGATGCCCAGGCTCGCATTGAACAGGAAATGAAAAAAGCGACGGATGAATTGAAAGCCCAGGCTGTTGATTTGTCTGTAAAAATGGCCGAGGAAATTCTCAAGAGAAGCATCACTCAGGACGATCACAAATCAATGGTTAAAGAATATATAGATAAGGTGGTAACCAAACATTGATCAGTAATATTTCCAAGCGTTATGCGCGCGCCTTTTTTGAAATTGCGAATGAAGAAAAACAAATTGAGCCTTATTATAAGGAACTCAACCATTTTGCGTCAATTATTTCAGAAAATAAATCTTTAAAAGATTTTCTGGCCAACCCTGTTTTTGATCAAGAAAGCAAAAGAGGGGTGGTCGATAATATAATTTCTAAATTGAAATTATCCGGCATGACAGTCAGCTTTTTAAGACTGCTGGTCGATAAAAAAAGGATCGATATTTTAGACGACATAGTAACTTGCTATCGTCAGCTCATGGACGAAGCATTGAAAAAAGTCAGAGTCAATGTTAAAACAGCATTTCCTCTTTCCGATGAATTGCGATCTTTTATCAGCGCAAATCTTGAAAAAACCCTTGGTAAAAAAGTGGATATGACCGTTGAAGAGGATTCCACTCTTTTAGGAGGGGTGGTTATCGGCGTTGGCGATACACTGTATGATGGCAGCATAAAAAATCAGTTGAATAATATGAGGAATCTCTTAGGGGAGGCGAGATAGGACATGGAAACAATTAAAGCGGAAGAAATTAGTCAAATTATTTCTGAGCAAATCAAAAGCTATGAGAAAAAGCTGGATATAAGCGAAACCGGAACGGTCTTATCGGTCGGCGACGGTATCGCCAGAGTATACGGCGTACAAAATGCGATGGCTATGGAGCTTCTGGAATTTCCCGGCGGCATTTTGGGTATGGTTCTCAATCTGGAAGCGGATAATGTCGGTGTTGCCGTTCTGGGTGAAGTTACGCACATCAAGGAAGGCGACATCGTTAGAAGAACTGGTAAAATCGCTCAGGTTCCCGTCGGGGAGTCACTGCTCGGCCGTGTTATTGATGCCACCGGAGCGCCGCTGGACGGGAAAGGTCCTATTGAAACGAAAGAGTTTCGCCGAATTGAAATGGTGGCTCCCGGCGTTATTCAGCGCCAGCCGGTCAATGAACCGATGTATACCGGTCTCAAATCCATTGATGCCATGACGCCGATTGGACGCGGTCAGCGCGAATTGATCATTGGAGACCGTCAGATCGGCAAAACAGCCATCGGTATTGACGCGATCATCCGTCAGAAAGATACCGGCGTAAAATGTATCTATGTTGCCATCGGTCAGAAAAAATCAACGGTGTCTCAGATTGTGGAAAGACTGAAACAGCATGACGCCCTGTCTTATACCTGCGTTGTTGCCGGCTGTGCTTCCGACCCCGCCACCCTGCAGTACATCGCCGCTTATGCCGGTTGCAGTATCGGTGAATATTTCAGAGATAATGGTCAGGATGCCTTGATTATTTATGACGATTTATCCAAACAGGCCGTTGCTTACCGTCAGATTTCTCTGTTGCTTCGCCGTCCTCCCGGACGTGAAGCTTATCCCGGTGACATTTTCTACAATCACTCCCGTCTGCTCGAGCGCGCGGCTCGTGTCAGCAAGGAACTCGGTGGTGGCTCTCTCACGGCTCTGCCCGTTATCGAAACACAGGCCGGTGACGTTTCTGCCTATATTCCCACCAATGTTATTTCGATTACCGACGGCCAGGTTTATTTGGAACCCAGTTTGTTCTTCTCCGGTATCCGTCCGGCCATTAACGTTGGTCTGTCGGTTTCCCGTGTCGGTGGCGCGGCTCAGGTGAAGGCGATGAAACAGGTTGCCGGAACGCTGAAACTGGATCTGGCTCAGTACCGAGAACTGGCAGCTTTTGCCCAGTTCGGATCCGACCTGGATAAAGCCACCCAGGCTCAGTTGGATCGCGGTGTCCGTCTGGTGGAATTACTCAAGCAGCCGCAGTACAAGCCGATGTCTCTTGGACAGGAAATCGTTGTGCTTTTTGCGGGAACGAAAGGTTTTATTGATAAATACGATATAGAAAAAGTCCGTATCTATGAGGAACAGCTTTTAGCCTTTGTGGAAAGCAAACATCCCGATATTATAAAAGAAATAGAAGACAAGAAGATAATATCTCCTGATCTGGAAAAGAAGATGAAAGAAGTTATGACCTCTTTTGATTCTGTTTTCGTTGCGGAGTAAATATAAACTTTCATGAGTTCAGTATAAATTAAGGTTGAGGAGAAATTCAGGTGCCCTCGCTAAAAGACATAAAAAGAAAAGTTGGTGCTGTTCAAAAGACGAAGCAGATCACCCGCGCCATGAATATGGTTGCCGCCTCCAAATTTAAATCAGCGCAATTGAAAATGGAAAATTTCCGTCCCTATGCCGGAAAATTCATGGATGTGCTCAATAGTCTTGCCTTACGCGTGGACACAATGTCACATCCGCTGCTTGCGGTACGCGATCCCAGGAAAATCCGTGTTATCTGTATGACGTCCGACCGTGGTTTATGCGGAGGTTTCAATACAAACCTCATCAAGGCGACGGAAAGATTTATTAAGGATAAAACAAGTGACGGGAAGGATATCGCCCTGATTACAGTCGGTCGCAAGGGTCGAGATTTCTTTCGCAAAAAAGCCAACATCATCGCGCAAAAAGCAGATGTTTTCGGTAAATTTGACATGACGTTGGCCGTGTCCATTGCGGATGAAGTCATTCCTCCTTTCATTAAAGAGGAATACGATGAACTTTACTTAATTTATAATCAGTTTGTGAATGTTTCAGTTCAAAAACCGACAGTCGTGAGATTATTCCCCTTGCCTTCCATAGGGCAGGAAACAGCGGACGTTGATCCGGACCGGTTGCTTGATTACTCGTATGAACCGTCTGAAGAAGCTTTAATGCAGAGACTTTTACCGATGTATGTACACGTTTTGGTTTATCGCGCCCTGCTGGAAACATCAGCGGGTGAAAACGGAGCACGTATGGCTGCCATGGACAATGCAACCAGCAACTGCGAAGATTTGATTAGATCATTAACATTGAAAATGAATAAAGCCAGACAGGCGGCGATTACGGCTGAGTTGATGGATATCGTCGGCGGTACGGAAGCTCTGTCTAAAGGTTGATTTTTCTGCGGCAGTTTGTCGCATGTAAAATAAATTAACAGGACTATTTGCAAGGAGATAGTTATGAATATAGGAAAAATTGTTCAAGTTATTGGACCTGTCGTTGACGTGGCTTTTGAGGAAGGCAAGCTTCCCAGTATTTTAAACGCAATTACCATTACCAATCCCGCCATCAATGATGAGGAAGATAATTTGGTCGTTGAAGTTGCGCTGCATTTGGGTGACAATGTTGTCCGCTGTATCGCCATGGATATTACCGACGGTTTGGTTCGCGGCATGAAAGCAAAGGATACCGGCGCTCCTATCATGGTACCGGTCGGCAAAGAAGGTCTCGGCAGAATCTTAAACGTTGTCGGACGTCCCGTGGATGGTCTCGGACCGATTAACGCGCAAATTAAAATGCCGATTCACCGTGAATCGCCAACATTCCTGGAACAGGATACATCCGTGCACGTTCTGG
>DJVN01000100.1 GCA_002441205.1 Syntrophaceae bacterium UBA6255
TGTCCAATCCGGGGGGTGCAGTCCAAAGGCTCAAAGACTGAACCTCAATATTTTAAGGAAATTCGTCAATTCTATAGACTTAGTACTGCAAATATTGAAGTTTTACCCAGCGAATACGGCACGTTACCGCAACAGATTGTAGCCTTCGCAAAAGACAAATGTCTAGAAACAAAAGAATGGGAAAAAGTCTACTGTGTATTTGATCGAGACGATCATCCAAACTTTTACAATGCATTACAGAGTGCTGCCGCGAAGGATAATAAATTCAAGAACGATCTCCATAAACCTATACGTTTCTTTGCAATTAAATCTATCCCCTGTTTTGAACTTTGGTTCCTTCTTCATTTCGATTGCCACACCCGTGAGACTCACCGTAGCGAGCTTCGGCAACTGTTACGCCAAGACAGTCGTCTTCCTAATTATGAAAAAGGACAATGGGGAAACTTTGAACTTACTCGTCACTTGTTGGAAACCGCATATTTAAATGCCACACGCTTGAAGGAAGAACAGCAACGCCATGGTCGTGAAAATCCATTTACAAATGTAGACATGTTAGTCAAAGAGCTGACTAATCTTATATCATATTAACGAGAAATATTTGTCCTGCATTTGTGTGTTGCACCTTTCAATTGGTAATCCTCAATTTGATACCTTATCGAAAAATGAACAGTTGTAGGTCAATAAGATGTCAGGGACAGCAGGCCCTTATTAATCAGATAAGTATTCTTCGATTGCTTTTCTGCTTATCGCGCCTTCGCGGAGAATGACCGGCGGGTTTGCGGTGACATCGATCAGTGTGGAGGCCTTGCCGCCCGGCGTTTTTCCAAAATCCAGAACCGCGTCAATTTTATCACCGATTTGTTCAATGACGCCGGAAGCGTCGGAACATTCCGGAGCGCCGGACAAGTTGGCGCTGGTGGCGGTCAGCGGTTTTTTTATTGCCTGCGCGATTTGAAGGGCAATCGGATGGCTGGAGACGCGCAGGCCGATTTTGCCGCTTCCGGCCGTCAGCAGCCCGGAGACGTTGTCTGACGCGGAAAAGACAATGGTCAGCGATCCCGGCCAGAAAGAGGCCATCAACTTTTTCGCTGATTCGGGAACATCCCTGACCAGCGGATAAACATCATCGGACCGGCCGATAATCAGTGAAATAGGGTTTTTGAAATCGCGGCCCTTGACGGAAAAAATCTTTTCAATGGCTTTTTCATTGGAAGCAGCCACGCCCAGGCCGTAAAACGTCTCCGTCGGATAGGCGATCACGCCGCCATCCGTCAAAATCTTCACGGCGCGGATGATGATGTCTTCTTCAGAAAACTTCTCGTCCGGTTTCAGGATTTCCGGCATTTGAGATTTTCCTGCTTTTTTTCCACGTCCTTTGCCAGTTTACTTTTGTAGGCGGAAAGCTTGGCACTGAGAGCCTTGTCCTGAAGAGCGAGAAAACGAGCGGCAAACAATGCCGCGTTTTTTGCACCTGATTTACCAATGGCCATCGCTGCCACAGGTACGCCGCCGGGCATCTGCACGGTGGAAAGCAGGGCATCGAGACCGTGCAGAGCTGTGGAATCGATTGGAACGCCGATGACAGGAAGCGTTGTCTGTGCTGCGATCACGCCGGCCAGATGAGCGGCAGCTCCAGCGCCGACAATAATTACTTTAATACCACGCCCAGCAGCAGAAACCGCAAATTTGGTTGTTCGTAAAGGCGTGCGATGAGCTGAAGTCAGGATCATTTCGTAACCGATTCCGAAATCATCCAGAACCTTGGCCGCTTCAGCCATGACTGGCAAATCCGAGTCACTGCCCATCACCACACTGACTATCACATTTTTTTTGCCGCTTTTTTCTTTCATACGGGCTCCTTTGTATGTAAATAATATTGTTGTCTGAATTTGGCAAAATTTAACGCATTGGGTCTGTATTTGCAAGAAAATTAGTGAGCCAAACTGAAAACAAATCCCGACAAGTCGGGATGAAGTTTGAAGCGTAAGGCGAACTATCCCGCCAACTTAGTTGGCGGCGGCGAAAAGGGATCCGTGATAACGTAAAAGAATCTATTCATCCCGCCCAAATCCAGTTGACATACGAATATTCTCTTCATATACTCCCGCAGCAAAAAATAATGCCCTTATCCATAATCAAGGAGAGATGTAATAATGAAAATGAATTTATACGACTATCTGGCCGGCAACGACTATCCGGGCCGCGGCATCTGTATCGGCAGAACTCCCGGCGGCAAAAAAGCCATGATTGCCTATTTTATCATGGGACGCAGCACCAACAGCCGCAACCGCGTGTTCGACGCGATTGACGGCGGCATTCGTACCATGGCGGCCGACCCTTCCAAAATGACCGACCCGCACCTGATTATTTACAATCCGGTGCTGACGTTTGACAAAACAACCATCGTGACCAACGGCGACCAAACCAACACCATTTATGATTTTATGTCCCGCAATGAATTTCCCGGCTACGCCTTCGAAGCGGCATTGAACACCAGGATTTTTGAAGATGACAAGCCGAACTGGACGCCGCGCATTTCCGGCGTGGTGGACATGA
>DJVN01000096.1 GCA_002441205.1 Syntrophaceae bacterium UBA6255
TGATCACGCATGTATTCTTTAAAAGGCTTTTTATCGCCACCGGCCGTAACATTTGCGACTATATTTGCGGCATCCTTAAATTCGGCTGGAATTTCATTTGAGGTAATTAAATTATCTTTTGACAACAGCATCATTCTCTCGACGAGATTTTCCAATTCGCGAATATTACCCGGCCATTCATGGCAAAGGAGCCTTTCTTTTACTTCATGATTCATGCTGACGGCAAGTCCCAGTTTCCTGTTAAACTTATCTATAAAATATTCAATGAGCGGCGGAATGTCTTCCTTTCTTTCCCGGAGAGGTGGAATGTCGATGGGAAAAACATTGAGGCGATAATATAAATCTTCGCGAAAATTCCCCGCCTGCACTTGACGCAAAAGGTTCTGATTGGTAGCCGCAATAATCCGCACATCGACTTTTATTGTCCTTAATCCGCCTACCCGTTCAAATTCCTGCTCCTGAAGAACCCGCAGGAGTTTTACCTGCATCTCGCGTGGAATCTCCGCCACTTCATCAAGAAAAAGGGTCCCTTTATGAGCAAGTTCAAACTTGCCCGGTTTGGTGACAGCGGCTCCCGTGTAGGCTCCTTTTTCATAGCCGAACAGTTCACTTTCCATTAAAGTTTCGGCAATGGCAGAGCAATTTATTTTGATCAGCGGATTGTTTTTGCGCGGAGAATTATAATGAATCGCGTCGGCAACAAGCTCCTTGCCTGTGCCTGTCTCACCGGTAATCATGACTGTTGTTGTTGTCGGCGCCACCCGTTTAATCGCCTCGAAAGTTTCCATGGTTTTGGGGCTTGTGCCGATCATGCCGACGCGTTCAATTTCCGATGGCGCCACAGACAATTCGCTTTCCTTTAAAACGCGCGTCTTGACCGCCTTGGAAACAATGTTCTTCAAATCATCGAGATCAAATGGTTTGGTGATGTAATCAAACGCGCCCTTCTTTAGGGCTTCGACGGCGGTGGCAATTGTTCCATGGGCGGTAATCATAATGACGGGAATTTCCGGATATCGCTCGGCAATACGGGTCAGTAAATCCATGCCGTCGACGTCCGGCATTTTCAAATCGGTAATCACCACGGCAAATTTGTTTGATTGTAATATTTGCAGGGCTTCCTTTCCATTGGACGCAGCAGAAATCTCATATCCTTCTTTCTTAAGCGCGGCTGATAAAACCAGCCGCATGTTCAATTCATCGTCAACAATTAATATCTTTTTCATGACTTGTCATTATTACGCTTTGATATTTTAATCAAGAACTCTCATCGTCTGCTTTCAACCTGATAACAAATTCCGTACCCTGATCTGGGATTGATTTTACGCGAATACTTCCGTCGTGTTCCTTGATTATTTTCTGACAAATAGCCAGCCCCAGCCCCACACCTCTTTCTTTGGTCGTGAAAAAAGGCTTAAAAATATCCTTTAAATCAGATTTAGCTATCCCCTTTCCCGTATCCCGAACCGTAACGCGTATCTCACCGTCAGCATCGGATTTTTCAAATCCTGTGCAAAAAGTTAAAACTCCGCCGCGTGGCATTGATTCGATGGCGTTGAGAGCGATATTCAGAATCACCTGCATAAACTGCTGTTCGTCCACTTCCGCCGCCGGTAGATTATCATCCAGTTCCTGAATGATGGTAATGTCTTCCACCAGTTTGTTGGCGGCTATAATCGATATGACCTTTTTAACAATCACGTTAATGTTTTGAAGTTTAAGATTGAGTTGATAGGGCCGCGCGTAATCCAGAAACTTACTGACGACATTATTCAGTCTGTCCGTTCCTTCAACAATAACATTTAACAGGTCCTGCTGTTCTTCTGTGGAAACTTCCGATTTCAGATATTGCGCTGCGCCTTTGATGGAACCGAGCGGATTCCGGATTTCATGAGCAACAACAGGCGCCATTTCCGAAAGCATCAGAGCCTTTTCCCGTTCCAGCTTTTCATCAAATTCATAAAGAGAAGTAAAAACATCTTTACTTTCAGGATAAAAGTAACCGAATATTTTTCTTAAAATCATTTTCATCGGCGATAAGGAAATCACCACAAGGAAAGAGGCAACCAATAATCCGGTAAGGGGGGGATGGCCGTTGAAAAACCGGGCTGTAAAATAAAAAATAACAGCTCCCGCGACGGTGCTGACAAAAATAACCAGCGACCGGGCGAAGAAGTCATGGAGCTCACGAAGCTGCGGGTAAGCAATAACCAGTAAAATAAAATAAAGCAGAAGGGATAAAATAATGCCGTTGATCTCCGGCAAATTTAATCCCGCGTAATTTAGCAAATTAATATGGCTCAAAATCAAAGCAATGGGACACGCTGCGAGCAGATAACCAAAACGTCTCCTTTCATTGCCTGATGGCAATTTCCTGACATGCCACATCAAGGCGAGGTAACAGATTAAAAAAGCTGAAAGCATGTACGCTATGATGGCTGAATAAAAATACACAGCCTTGGATAAGGGCATCCATGCAAAAACGGCGCCGCACAAACTTATCAGAATAAAGATCTTGAAGATTTTCCTGGAAATGATTGATTTGTCACGAGTCAGATAGCCGAAAAAAAAAAGCGCTGCCGGTGCGATGGCCAGCTCGCCCAAATATCTGATCTTGAAGAGGAATTCATAATGAAAAATATTATCGAGTGTAATGGCAATCTGTGAAACAAAGACAGCCGCGCATAAACCAGCGAAGGAAGCCTGTAATTTATCCTTCTTGCCGGTAATCATCAGCGAAACAGCAATGGTAAAACTGGTTGCGGCTAAAATAAATGTATCCATCGTTATCTCTGAAAAATCAATCTCACAGAATTGTTCAGCGTGAATTTATGTTTTTTATATTTAGGGCGCTTCAGATAAAATTATACGACAACAGCAATATTTACCGAGACACCTGTTTGCCGAAACCGGCGAGGGATACTTTCAATAAGAATCTGACATCGTCTTCCGTCTCGGTGTAATCCAGTCCCATGCTCCAGCACTGTGTGTGATAAACCACTCCGATTGAATTTTCTATCTTACGGGAGTTGAGCAGATCGTGCCTTAGAGCGAATGTGCCGTAAATATTATCGGTTATCACCGCTTTCACCCCCAGATTGATTTCTTCGCTGGAATCCTCGAGATGACGATAACCAATCAGCAATGCATCACCCCGCCAATCTCTGACATGCAAATCATAGCTGTTTTGTTTCCAGCCACTGTAAAAATTATATTGGTCACGTACCCG
>DJVN01000130.1:0-12414 GCA_002441205.1 Syntrophaceae bacterium UBA6255
GCAGTGCGCCGTAGTCTTCAATGCCGCGATCTTCGGCAATGCGCAAAAAGATGACGCGGTCAATCGTGCGCTGAACAGCGTCGTTGAGTTCACGCACGCTTAATTTATTTCGAAGGGCGATGTTGCGGGCCAGCGCCTCACGCCAGTTTTCGATTTCCGAAAGAATGGCGCTGTCCACTTCGGATGTGCCGCGCTTGGCTTTGCTGGATTCGGCGTATTTATCAAACGAACCTTTGAGAATGGCTTCCTTGGAAAAGACGGCGGCGATTTCGTCCCATTTATCGGCATACTGGCGCCAGGTATAATAAATGATGCGCGCTTTATCGGCCTTGTCGTTTTGATCAGGCTTAATGCGGCAGTCGTAAACGGCAAATTCCTCAAAGTCGGTGACGATCGAAAGCGGCAGTTTGGCCGACCAGGCGTAACGCCNNCGCTGTCCGCCGATGCGGAAGGAATAATCCGGCGCTTTGATGACGCCGCTGACTTTTACGGCGTCTTCATGGATAACATCTTTATAGGCTTCGGCGTTGCCCGCCGTGTTGTTGACATCCCAGCCCAGCGCTTCAAGGTTGCGTTCGAATCGTTCAATCAGTTCAAGTATTATCTGCGGTGCGGGCATGAACAGTTCCTTGCTTGAAACAGATATTTGTTTTTGATTATTTGTTACGTGACTCCGGTATATACTCTTTCGGGACGCCGGTGTCAACCCCGTTCCCCTGCCCGAGGATTGTTTCAATCGGACGATGCGAAGGTTTATCGGGGACTCATTGGAAAAAGCATAAAAAAAGCAGAATTGATCGCAATTCTGCTTTTTTTATGTTGTAACAAAAGCGATTGCTAAACAGCGTCACCGCCACCGGCAAGGGAACATCTGGCAAAGATTTCTCCCACAACATCTTCCTCGATCGGAACTTCAAAATAAGCAAAAGGTTCACGAATCGTATCTCCGCTTACAAGCTCTTCAACGCCTTTTCTTTTGGATGGAACGCCTTTTGAATTTGTCATAACCTTCTCCTTTTTTCTGGATTGTTTTTTTATTTCCTCTTGAGTTTGCATATTAATAGATTTATGTTTTTTTATCAATCAAATACTGCCGGGGGTATAACGGCCGCAACAGCCCTAAAGGCCCTCTACGTCAGGGGATACATGCTTGTAATTTCGGCAAAGATCCGGCCGCTGTTTTCCTTTAGGATAATAAAGTTTGTTTTGTAATACGCCAGGCTGATGGATAAAATACTGCCGACGTCCGGGCCAAAACCCATCGATTCAAAGTCGTTGAGATGGGTTAAATTCGTGGAAAGAATATCCGCATTCATATTGCCCGGAGGATCGTTTTTGAACAGACCTGTTTTGATTTCTATGCCGTATGGCGAGAGCTGGGACAATTCTTTTAAAAAATTTTCATTGCGCATGCTGGAAATGGATTCTTTCAGGCGAAAGGCGACGTCGTAAACCGACAGGCTATCGATTTCATCCTTTCCGTATATGGTCACGCAGTAATATTGCGCGTTGCCGATATAAAGCGGATCGATATCCGGATGAATGTCGCGGAAATTCACGGGCGTTCTCAACACGATCCTGTCCGTTTTCGGCATCATCACGCTGTGATATTTTTTAAGCAAATAAGCCGTGATAATCTGGTTGCCGGAAATGCTGTATTTTTCGTTTTCCGCTTTTGCCCCGCGTTTCATGTCCTGAAGGAATTCTTCCGAAAAGTATTCCCTTTTCGAATAGGTTTTTATGGCGGCTCTTTTGACGCGTTTTTGAATGACGTCACTCAGTTCCGACAAAGGCGGGGTAAATACCTTGTCAATCTCGCCGGAGCGGACCGGTTTCCCATGAAACAATTTCTGTCCGGACGGAAGCGGAAATGGCTTTCCCTCTGTTATGCACATCCACGTATAGAGAAAAAGCATCAAGGAAATGCCGTCGGCCACGGTATGCGAACAACTGACCCCGCCGAATATTCCGTCCCGGACGGGTATGCCCGTTACGGCAAACAGGGGCTCGCCCGGCAACGTTTTGACATGCACCATTCTGCTTTTGATCTCGTCGATATCCATCTCGTCGAATTTTTTATCCATAGACGACGGCAGAACAACGGCCAGGGCGCCATCCGTGCAGTACTGTAATGCAAATTTATCCTGATCAGTCATGATCAGACGGCTGGAAAACAGATTGTAATGCTCAATGGTTTTGAGAAGGCTTTCGCGCATTTTTGATACGGGTGTGTCTTTCTTATAGAAAAAGAGAATTTCTATCGGCTCCGATCCCGGCATGGTTTGTTCGAACGCCGACAACGGCAGAATGTCTTTGCCGTAATGTTGTTCCAGATAGGCCGTCTTTGCCTGATGATCGNNTTTCGTCTTTAAGACATCTTAAACATAAACGAAGCTGAAATCGACAATATTTTTTTTCGTTGACAAATATTCTTAAATAATTATAATTTTTACCACTAAATTAAAAGGAGAGGACTTATGAACATTTTACATGGTGTACCCCCCGTTGTTGATGTTAGTTAATTATCCTAATTATAAACATAAGGCATAATATGACGATCAATACCAGCATGCCCGGCATCACCAGCCCCAGCGGCATGTGCACAGATGTGAAACCGAGCGATAAGTTTGTCAGCGAAATAAAGGTGCTTCAGTTTAAGGCGGAAAACGCTGCAATCGCCGCCAGGATGATCAATAACAACCAAGAATGTAGTTTCATATCCGATGCCTCCCCTGATTTATTTTGAAATATGTTGAAAATGTTTACCGGAATTTCCTGACAGTCCCTGCCTTTTCAAACGAATGATTCGTATCCTGACCGATGAACCGCCACAGCCTGCGTTGCCTCTTATGTAGCATAAAATCCTGTTTTTCAAAATTAATTCTATTCTGTTTCTCCCCTCTTGCTTGACAAATTCCATCGAATTCCTTATTCTTTCATCTCAAAATATTCAGGACTCGGTCGGGATGGATGGGGAAGGTATTTACGAAAAAGAGTTTCCTGTTCGGCTTTTTTCTGGTAGCCTTTATTATCATTTTTGAAATTATTCTGGCCCGTCTCTCGCTTCCTGCCTGGCCGGCCTTTATGGTAATGATTTTCTTCTTTGTAGTCAAAGAGGATGTCAAACAGGCGCCCCATATTCTGATTGGCGGACTCGCGGGACTTATCTGTGTTGTGCTGTGTGAAATGTTTATAGAAGCCCTACTGCCTTTGACAGGACATGAAACAGCAAAACTGCTCTTTATCGGCCTTTTCGTTTACGCGATTGTCGTTTTTCAGAATACCGTCCCGTATGTCTTTAACAGCTTCGCCTTCATGTTCTTTCTTGTCGGAGCAATTGCCAGGCCCATGGCAAAGGTCAGCCCTTCTGTCTGGATGGGGGTTGAACTTGTGGTTGGTATTATATTTATCGTGGGAATTTTGGGCATCAACCGGCTGGTGGCCGCTATGCTGAAGGATGAATAAATTAAACGTGTGAATTGCCGGGGGGATTGAACTTGTTTTTTACAGACACGATTTCGCTTAGTACAAAAGGCTTCTGCGACATTATTGATATTACTCCCCAGGTGCGTTCTATTTTAAAAGAATCGTCGGTTGCCGACGGGCTGGTTACCATTTTTTGTCCCGGCTCCACAGGCTCGATTACAACGATTGAATATGAATCCGGCGTGTTGCAGGATTTAAAACGGGCGCTGGAAAAAATAGCGCCCTCGGATATTCCTTATAAACATGACGAACGATGGGGGGACGGCAATGGATTTTCCCACGTTCGTGCTGCGCTTATGAAGCCTTCGCTGTCTGTTCCTGTGGTCAGCGGGAAGATGACGTTGGGGACCTGGCAGCAGATTGTTTTCATCGATTTTGACAATCGGGAGCGCCACAGAGAAATTATGGTTCAAATAATGGGAGATTAAAAATGGAAACTATTTTTGACAAGATTAAAAATGATGTAAAAAAAGGATTGGAAGAAGGTATTGCCGCCGTAATGCAGGGAGCGAATGTCGTATCGGTAAAAATGAGTGAACTTTCCGAAGAAGGAAAAAGACAGTACAAGATGTTCAATCTGCACGTAAAAATAAAAGACCTTAAGGACGAACTGGGCGGCTTTGCTTATGCCGTTCTCGAGAGCGGAAAAAACCTTGACGAGGATAAAAAGATAAAAGCGGCATATCATAAAATCAAAAAGCTCGAGTGGCAGTTAATGAAGGTGGAAGGAAGCAAAAAAATAAAAACGCCCGCTCCTAAAATGGCCGCAAAGAAAACGCTCAAAAAAGCATCGGCCAAAAAAGGAAAATAAAACGAGCTTTTCAAAAACACCATGTCTTTCGCGAAAATTTTCATAATATAAACAACAAAGATGAATATGGGGGTTGAAGGGCAACTTCCGCCATGGCAAATATAAATATTTGATAATACAACTTTTAGCAGATTCTCAACAAGATGCCTGCTGTGTCCGGTATCGTTACCGGTGCTATAAAAATATTTTTTTATCAAAATCTTCTTGACATAGAGAGCCGGCCTCTTTATATATCCGACCAAACCAACAATTGATGTTTCATCAAAAATCTTAACTGAAAGGGAGTATACTATGCGTAGCACTTCAGCAAAAAAATGTATTATGAACGTAACAACCTTATTTTGCATGATAGGCATCCTCTCGGCAGTGTTCATATTCTGCCTGAGGATATCCCCTGCACACGCTCACGGCGGCGAGGCCAAGGCCTGGGAGGTGGGACTACCGATGCCCACATACGACCCTCTGTGGGAAAAAGCCAAGGCCTTGTGGGACAAACACTGGGACGGTAAAAATCTTAAGGAACTTATTGAAGTCGCTACAGCCCTGAAAGACAAATATCCCGATAGGATTGAACCTTACCTCTGGCTCGGGAAGGCGCATAATCTTTATGGCTGGCATAATCGCAGCGGCCGGAAGGAACATTTCAAGGTGTCGGAAGAGCTCATGCTTAAAGCCTTCAAAATCGACCCCAAAAATATCGCGGCTAAAAAAATATTCGTGGAGGCGCTCTCCTTCAACGAGGATAGTCATTACGTCTGGTCAACGTATGGCAAACTCATTGGATCAATGAGCCCCATGCCCATCGGGGAAGCGCTTGTGGATATGAATAACATGCCCGCCTGGAATGACTTCATGAAACTGTGGAAACAGAGAGCCGACCTTAATAAGGCCGATGAGGCAATCGCCATGCTCGAAAAATTCGCTGCCGAAAAACCCAAAGACGGTTTGGCGCAGCTCTGGGCCGCACGGGCTAACTATTACGTTGGCGAATGCTATACATCCTTTGGTCTGGAAGCACACAATACCAAGGCCATGCCGTATTATGAGAAAGGGCTGGCCTATTCCAAAAAAGCCGTCGCACTGCTGCCCAACTCCGTGCCGTCACATTACTACTGGCAGCTCAGCCTGTCGCGTATTGTGCAATTCAAGTCCAAACCCCAGCAGGCCTTCAAGCTCAATGAACTCCTCAATCACCTGTTGTTCGCCGCCAGGGAAAATGCCGGATTCATGTTCTGTGGCCCGCTTATCACCCTGGGAACCATGATTACCAACGGCGGGTGGGTGACAGAAAAGGGCATGAGTATTGCCGGCATTTCCATTGATGTCGACTTGCTCGGCATCGAAATTAATGAAGTGCTCTATCCGGATTATTATTATTTCCCGTATGTCAAGGCGGATATCCTGCGTTATAAAGGCAAGAAGAAAGAGGCCATGGCCGTGCTCGAAAAACTTATCGCGCGCAACCCGAACAACAACCCTACACTGATACCGGAGAATATAAGCTTCATTCGTTACGCTAAAATTCTCTACAATGAGATGAAGCAGGACGATTGATTGTTAACTATTTATATCTTCAGGATTTGCAGTTGAAACAGTTCCGGAGGGGAAAGACAACTCTGACATGATAAAAAAACAGGCAGGCTGTTCAAGCAAAAACGTTTGAACAGCCTGCCTGTTTTTAAAAAGGAATATTATTCCATACTCATCCATTTTGCTTTGTTTTCGATGTTGAACTTTGCCTTCTGCTTGGCCAGTTCATTGAGAATGCATAAGCCGCCTCCCAGCTTACAGGAATCCATCTCCATGACCCGTTTGTTCAGCTCGTCATACCAGTCCCCATCCTTAATCAAGGGACACAGATATCTCGCGACAAATACATCGATGATGCCGTTTTCACCTTTTTCTGCTTTGTTGCCGTTGGCAAACGCCTGCCTGGACGCTGCCGGTCCGCTGCCCAGACCGCCCATTTCCGGCACAATCGCATAAAAAATGCCCAGAATGTTCCAGTTATTTCCCCAGGCATACGTTGGATCGAGCTCCGTCGAGCGCTTCGCCGTGGCTACGGCGTCCTGAATATCCAATATCTCCTCCGGAGTGGCCAACTGCAGGGTCACCCTCTTGGATAGATTGATTCCGTACCAGGTCATGGCTTTCAATTCATCTTTCGTCAGGTATTTGACCGCATCAGGCACAGTCGTTCCATCTTCCAATGCCTTACGAAACTGGGCATTACCGATCTTCATGGCCCGCATACCGTAATCTGTTCCAATCTTGTAAAGCGATATGGCGTAATCGGGATTTTCGTCCTCGACAAAAAGACCATAGGCGCAATAAAGTAGAGAAAGGGTTGACAGCAGGTCATAATCTGTTGGCGCCAGTTCGACCAAACCCGTCACCAAAACCAGGACACCGGGAAGACCTTCCTTGATAAGCGTTCCATCTTTTGTTCTCAGAACTTTATCGACGATATCGTCCACCGTCGTATCCGCCAAGGGGATGGCGGTTTTCTGTATGGCATGTCGTGTTGCCGTACACCCGGATATCCCAAGGAACAGCAAAGCCATTAAACAGAAGATTAAAAAAATTTTAAAAAACAGCCTAATTTTTTTCTTTGTCATTCCGTCCTCACTTAAAAATGAATTAATTTAAAAACTACATGATGATGAGTTCCTTACGCGCGCCGAGAACATCAACCAGCCACATCGACATTTGCGGGAAATATGTAATAATCAGCAAAGCAATGATCATGATTAGCAAATAAGGCAGTACAAACAGATAAAGCTTCATTATCGGCACTCTAAAACGCAGACTGCTCAGCAGCAGATTCAACCCCACAGGCGGACACATATAGGAAACTTCCATATTGGTGAGGAAGATGATGCCCAGATGAACAGGATCAATTCCGTAAGATAAAGCTACGGGGATGATGAGCGGAGCAATCACGATAATCGCGGAAAAGATTTCCAGAAAACATCCGACAACCAACAGAAATGCATTCAGCGCCAGGAGGAAGGTGACTTTCGAATGGAAATGCGTTTGCATGAATTCCATAATTTTTTCGGCCATGTGTAAATCAACAAAAGCATTCGTCAGTCCCATGGCGGCAGCCAGAACGCACAATATCGCTCCGGTCATAATCGTGCTTTCCCAAAATAAAGACATTAATCTGGAAAACTTAATTTCACGATAGATACAGCATTCTGTAATAATGACATATACCGCGGTTAAGGTTGCTGCCTCCACGACAGTGACAAAACCTGAATAAATTCCCGCTACGATGATAAAGGGTAGCGGTATCTCCCATTTAGATTCCCAAACGGCTTGTTTGATTTTTTTGAAGGAAAAAGGAATTTTCGGGACTTTCATAATGATGGCATAAATCGATCCATAACCCGACACAACGACGCATAAGAAAATACCGGGAATGGCACCGGCAATAAACAGTTGGGTAATATCTACCTGTCCTACCATTCCATATAAAATAATAGGCAAACTGGGAACAAACAGAAGACCGATACTCCCCGTAGTGCTGACCAGTCCCATGGAAAATCTTTCGGAATATCCTTCTTTAAGGAGATACGGCAGCATTAAAGCGGCAATGGCAATAATGGTAACACCGCTTGCTCCCGTCATGGCGGTAAAAAAGGAACACGCTATGACGGTTATGATAACAGCGCCGCCCGGCAACCATCCTATAAAAGCGTTGGATAAACTAACCAGCCGGGTGGATGCCTTGCTGGCCACCAGGATGTAACCGGACAATACAAACAAAGGAATGGCCATGATACCGGGCGCATTGGCCAATCTGCACATCTCAATGATGCTTGATGATATGTCAACGTGAGAGATAAAGTGAAATATAAACATGGATGCGCCGCCGACGATGCAGAAAAGCGGCGCTCCGGCTAAAGCTCCGAGGATTATAATAATCGTAAAAATTATATTCATTCTCTTATACCTTCCCTATGGATTAATATCAGATTCTAGTTTTCTTCAGCTGTACTTAAATTAGCTGCATGTTTCGGATTTTCGTCAAGCTCATCGGAACCCATCTCTGGAAGTTTAATATGATCCTCGCCTAAGATATCTTTCTTAATATGCAATACTCCTCGCAGTATCGCCACAGCAAAAAAATAAGGGATGACCAGACTAATGACCCAGTCCGGAACTCCCTGCAACATCAATTGTACGGTAGATTCCATTTGATATTTGATGTGATTAATCGACGCGACAAAAAAAACGGAGCAGATGACGATGACAAAGACATTGCCGACAATCTCGATGATACGCTTTCGTGTTCCTTGCATTAAATGAAGAATGATGTCAATCCGCATGTGCCGGGCGTATTTTGAACACAACGCACCCCCTATAAAAGCCATCCACAGAACGATGCAACGGGTAAATTCATCTATCCATATAAAACCTAACTTGAAAACATTCCTCGCGATTATTTGACCGAACGAAAGGGTAATCAATAGAAAAAGCAAAAAAACAATCATCACTTTTTCCAGTCGCACCAGGAATCCATCGATATGCTCTAAAACGTTAAATAAACCTGACATCGCTTCTCCTTTTTCATGTATTTATATTTACATTAAGTCAGTGAGTGCAGTGTATCCTTGATTGCCATCAACCTCATTGCCATGACCCTTTTAAAATATAGGTACAAGAGGTTTATGCATTAAGAGGAGAGCTCTTGCCGTATAGTCTTTTTTTAAAAAGCAAGAGCTCTCCTATTATTTATTTGCTCTTCTTACTGCGGAACTCCGCTAAAAGACGCTTCACCTCTTCCAACTCGGCTTTGGAATAATATCCTTTCTGGGCAAACTCATCCCAGATCGGCATGGCTCTTTTTTTCAGCTCAGCTATCTCCGCCGGCGTCATCTTCACTTCTTTCATGCCGTATTTGTACATGGCTTTCAGACATTTATCATTGCTGGCGCGAACCTTCTGCCTGAATTCCTTCTCGACGGACATAACATAATTATCAATAGCCTCCTGCATTTCCGGCGCCAGAACACTCCATGTTTTCATCGTTACAATGCCGCCGGCCGGCGAATACCGTATATGAACAGGATTGATGTATTTCATAACCGTATACATCTGGGTCCCGACCGCCCAGATACCGGGGCTGACAAAAGCATCGCAAACGCCTGTACGGATGGAAGACGCTACTTCAGGAACACGAATCGGCAGAGGACTCGCACCCAGAGCTTTTAATGTTTTTTCTTCCAAAGGGCCGTACCACGCCAGAAAACGGCTTTTCTTAAAGTCATCAGGGGTTTTGACGGGAATTTTTGTGGAGTAGATTTGATCAAAATCCTGTTCTGCCAACAGAACAAGGTGGTATCCATGCTTTTCAAACCACTGACTGATGCGGGGTCTCATCTTGGAGTATACATATTCCACTTCGTCATAATTCTCAAATAAGAAAGGAAGTTCCAGCAAGGCCATCTCCGGGCAAGCCATGACCATGCCCTGGCCGGAAAAACCGCCTCCCTGTAACTGCTCATTGCGCAGTTTGGCTAAGATGTCCTGATCATCACCCATCGTGCCGCCGTAATACCAGTCCAGGGTTATGACGCCGTTTGTGACTTTATATATACCTTTATTAACCATCTCCTTGATTAAAGCAGCCCAGCCCACGCCTTCCGGAGCAAGGGTGCCCATCTTGACGACATAGGTAAAATCACCATTAGGCAGAGTTTTCTTTAAATGCTGAGTGCGTGGCATATTGGCGTAGGCGCTCTTTTCTTTAAGAGCAGTAGCCGCGAAGACAGATCCGACAAAAAACACACACAAACAAACAGATAGAAACAACACCAGCTTTTTACATCTCATAATCAATCTCCTTTTCGATATATTTTTTATGATTAAGCACTAATGAGTTTCGCTTTTATGTTTTAATATGTTTTTATGTTTTTGAATTATGAAAATCCCAGCAAGAAGAATGCCAAAGATTTGTATTACAGTTAGTTGATTTTATAAATCTTTTTTAAAACAATTCAAAATTTCGGCAATCAACTTCTTCTCGTGGGACATATTTGACCAATAATTAGCACATGATTATTTACGAACAATGATAATAAATACATTCTTCTTTGCTAATCATTGACTTTCCATGCTTAAATTGTAATAACCTCCCTCTTTGTAAAAGATGAAAAAAATTATGCTGACACTTTTAAAATCATGTCTACGCAACAATTTTCATATTAAATTTTAACCAGCATTACGGGACATTTTGCACTTTTTGTAACTTTAGTAGCAACACTGCCCATAAGGTATCTCACGATGCCTGACCTTCCGTGAGACGAAATAACAATTAAATCTATTTTCCTTGCTTTTTGCTCTTTTAATATCACTTCAGCAGGATCACCAATCTTGGTAACATGTATAACCTTCATTTTTTCATTCTTGATAATATGAGAGGATATCTTTTTTAGCTTTTCGGTAGATGCATTGATACTGCTTTCTTCAAGTTGTTTGATTTCTTCATAGCTGATGCCGTAATCAATTGATTTTCGTGTGATGGTATTATCAACCGCATGTAAGAAATAGATATTGGCATCATATGTGGCTGCCATGTCAGCCGCAAGTTTCAGCGCCGCATCCGAATATTTTGAAAAATCCGTCGGAACAAGAATATTTTTTGGTGCAAACATGATCTTCTCCCCCTTTTATTATAATGTGAAACTATTTTCAATTGTGATTCCCTAGCGATTATATGACAAAAAGTCAACCCTAAAAAATATTTTATTTTTAAACATCCTGTGTCTTTTATGTTTTCAAAAACTTTATGAAAGAGATACCGGCCGCAATACAAAGAGGCTTAACGGGAAAAATCATATCATCCGCTTTTTCATACGCACCCATAAAATGAACTTTCATAAAGAAAGATTTTTATATCAAAGAAACGTTCCAGCCGGAAGATATGAGCGTCCATGATGATACCCTGCTCAGGAAGGAGATCATCATTGACTTTTCTTTAAAAATATGGGAATATTCCAAATATATTAAAGACGTTGCATTTGATAGCGTTGTTAACCTTTCAACTTATTAATCGCAAAACATAATTTAATATCTTTTGTTGGAATTCACTGAGGATTTAAAAATGTTACGTGATCCGACGTACAATCTTTGGATATGTGATCATCAGGATTTTACTGAAATCGTCATCACCGGAGAAGCAGCACCGCATCGTGTTAAAGATCTGGCTTAAGGAGGTTCATCATGGGAAATCCCAATGCATTCAAACAAATAATGGCTTTGCACAAGACGTCTTTTAAAAACTGCTTTTCAATCATGTTAATGTATCAGAATCAGGCGGAGAAACTTATTCAAACGCTTGTCAACTGCATACCCGAAATCAATGACGACAGTAAAAAAATCATTAGCCAGTGGGGCGATGTATACAAGCAGGGATTCGAGAATTTAAGAAAAGCCGTCGACGACGGATATGCCAGGATCGAGGAATTCTTTAACAAGAACGCGATATCGATGTTCCATGACCAGACAGAAAAAATGTTCAGTGCTTTTTTTAATCAGACAAACTGGATGCCTGACGATTTAAGAAAAACCGTCGACGAATTAACCGACATTCATAAAAAGAGTTGTGAGAATTTCAGCAAGCAAGTTGATGAAAGCATCCGCTGCATGGAAAATTTCAAGCCTGCTGAAAAAGGACTCAAAACAGATACCAAAAAGAAAAAACTAACTCCGTAAATGATTCGATATGACGGAGAGATGGGAGCAAGATAAATTCAGAGGAGGGAAAATATGTTCAGCAACATCAAAATAGGAACAAAAATTGTCGGAGGGGTTATTTTCATCATCGTGATGTCTCAATTCATCGGTTTCTACGCTCTCTTAAATCTTTCCAACCTTAGCAACAAACTCGATCAAATCAGCAATGTTGAACTGCGCGCCGTAAATAATCTTAGAGCTATTGACAAAGAGGTAAGTTATATTGTGGCATGCGAAAGGGGTCTGGCTTTGGGCATCATGTTTGACGATGAAGCCATTCGCAAAGACCTGTTTGCGCAGATTAACTCATCATGGGAAAGATTGGAAAAGAACCGGGCTGAATATGAGAAATTACCAAAAGCTGAAAATGAAAA
>DJVN01000130.1:12496-15955 GCA_002441205.1 Syntrophaceae bacterium UBA6255
ACCAGCAACGGTTTGGATGAACTTGTATCCATCATTACGTCACAGGCTGTGAACTCGGCCGAGAAAACACGTTTATCCGCAACCACGGCAACAAGCGTGTTTATGGTGTTGATGATTATCGGCGGCGCCATTGCCATATCATTGGGGGTGTTTCTGTCCCGTTCCATTGCCAAACCGCTCAAGAAGGGTCTGGTGATGATTAAAGAGATAAGCAAGGGACATTTATCCATGCGTTTGAATATGGGTAATCGCGCGGACGAGGTTGGTCTTTTGAGCCAGGAGATGGACAAATTTGCCGACCACCTTCAGCAAAATGTCATTTTTAATATGCAGCAGATATCGGAAGGTGATATCAATGTAGCCCCGACCATCATCGATGACAAGGATGAGATCGGTCCGGCTTTGAAAAAAATGGTGGAAACCATCAATAACCTGGTTAAAGAAATAGAATCTCTGACAAATTCGGCCATGGAAGGCAAACTGCGTGTGCGCGGCAATGCGGAAGCATTTAGAGGAGCCTATCAGGATATTGTTCAGGGAATCAACCGGACATTAGATGAAGTCATGGGTCCGATTAATGAGGCTGCCGGCGTTATGGAAAAGTTGGCCGCCAAGGATATAACCCCCCGCGTTACAGGGGATTATAAGGGTGATCATGCCAAAATCAAACAATCGCTCAATCTGGCAGTGGACAATCTGGACAATGCCCTGCAGCAGGTGGCCATTGGCGCCGATCAGGTCGCATCGGCGAGCGCGCAAGTAAGCAGTGGCGGACAATCCCTTTCACAGGGGGCCAGCGAACAAGCCAGTTCACTGGAAGAAGTATCCAGTTCTTTACAGGAAATGTCATCCATGACCAAGCAAAACGCTCTCAATGCAAGAGAGGCAAACGGCGTGGCGGAAGCGGCTCGGGATAGCGCCAAAAAGGGAGTGGAGAGCATGAGCCGGATGTCCTCGGCAATCAACCAGATCAAAACATCATCTGATGCCACAGCCAAGATCGTAAAGACCATCGATGAGATAGCGTTCCAGACTAACCTGCTCGCCTTAAATGCCGCCGTGGAAGCAGCCCGTGCCGGTGACGCGGGAAAAGGATTTGCTGTCGTGGCCGAAGAAGTTAGGAATTTAGCAATGCGCAGTGCTGAAGCGGCCAAGAACACGGCCAATCTGATAGAAGAGGCCGTCAGGAATTCAGAGAATGGGGTATCCATCAACTCTGAAGTATTGAAAAATTTCCAGGATATTACCGAGCGTATCAACAAGGTCAGCCAGGTCGTGGCGGAGATAGCGGCAGCGTCTGAGCAGCAGGATCAGGGAATCACTCAGGTGAACAAGGCTGTAGAGCAGATGAATCTATTGACACAGCAAAACGCGGCAAATGCCGAAGAATCGGCCAGCGCTGCCGAGGAAATGTCTTCACAGTCCGAAGAAATGCGCAGCATGGTGGCTGGTTTCAAACTAACCAGTGCCGGCGCTTTTACAAAAGCATTGCCCATTGAGGGCCCATCTGAACAAAGGATGCAAAACATAAGAACAGGGCAAAAAGGCCAAAAAGCCATGTCCGGATTACAACCAAATCCCCGCAAGGTGATACCATTGGATGAATCCGATCATCATATTTTAAATAAGTTTTAAAATCACCGAATATCATATTTAAAAAACTGATGATCGTCTGAGAGAAGGTTATTGATCTGCCAAAGAAGAAAGATTTTTTAGTTCGAACGGCAGGTGAAAAGGAGCCATGTCGGTCACCTTTTCCAGTTGCACGGCTGGTTTACCCTCGACCATCACCGCTCTTTGACATACGGGAATAACCCGGCACGCATCAATATAGGTTATCTTCTGTCCCTTCCTTTTTCCCGTCGCCAGGGAGATCTGCAGCAGAAAGCTAAGAATCAGCGGATCATCATAAAAGGGGCTGACCATATTGCCTAATGAATAAGTAATGACTACCGTCCGCCCGGGATCACGTCGGGTGTTATAAAACTCGACCGGCTGGACGACGTGCGGATGATGCGAAATGATCAGATCCAGTCCTGCTTCGGCCAGTTGGTGAGCAACGCTCAGTTGACGTTCTGCTGGAAAGAATTCAAATTCGAGCCCCCAATGGAGTGAACCAATAATGAAATCACACTTCTGTTCACGGCAGTAGCTGATCTGACGGATTGGCAGAGACAGGTCTACTTCCGCGGAAACATCATTAAGATGAATCCAATTTACATGATACTCCTGTTCCGGACTGATTTTTTTGCCATTGAGTCCGAAGGTCAATCCGATAAATCCTATCTTCACTCCCTTGGCCTCAATGATCGTCGCCTTATTTCTATCTTCCATTTTCCGATTGGTTCCCACAGACGCAATTCCTTCCCGGGTCAGAGCATCCAGTGTGCTCAGTACTCCTTCTTCGCCGTAGTCCCAGGCATGGTTCCCGGCGGTTGAAAGGACTGTATATTTCATGTCCTTGTATCCTTTAAGAACATGGAATTGTTCGGCCGAAATATATGTTGACGGTGTTTCGCTACGGACGAATAACAATTTCCGTTGTGATTGGGTCGTCAATGGGGCTTCCAGATTGGCAAAAGAGATATCGGCTGAAAACAACTCGGGGGCGATTTTTTTGTATAAAGATCGCGCCGAATTCGGCAGCAGATCATTTTGCATCAGGTCGCCAACGGCAGCCAATCGAATCTGATCTGTTTTTTCGAAGTTGTCAGGCAGCGCAAGTTTCGTATCGGCCTGTTTGTCGAAAAAAACCTCAAGCGATGACCCTTTCTCGGCATGACGGATCGGGTTACCCGACTTGTAGAGCCAGTGCAANNAGCTGTAACGGCCGGGAAACAGCCAATCCTGCCCGCGGATTACCCATTAACGAACCGACCGCGACCGGGTCGTGATGGACTGCGTTATCGTTTGTCTTTTTGGCTTCGGTTTTTTGCATGTCCTGCGCTAACCATAAAAATCTGTAATTTGCAAGCACCCTCATAAAATAATCAACGGGTTTGTTAAATTCGTATAATCTTTCAACCGGGAACAATAAAAATCGCCAACCTTTTTTATGTTGAAAAATATAAGGTTTGTTTGTATATTACTATAAAATTACAAAAAAAGGAGAAACCCATGAAAATTTCAAACGGTGTTCCACCCGTGAGGGAATTTAATGTGAAATCAGCCGAAATGGAATACGCTCAGGAATCCTACACCTATAATAAGGTTCCCGTAGAAGACGATGTAATGACATATTACGTCAAAGGGGTTCCGCCAAGTGATGCGATTTAAAAGTTAAATTCTTTGTCGGGATGTTACGATTATAACCGCAATAAAATTATTTTAACGAATGCAATCTCAACAAACTTTGATAAAGAGTAGAGACAGAAATGTTTCTGCTCTTTTGTTATTTATTCTCTTTAAAAAAGACGTTTATGATAAAGTTAGAGAAAATCATATCCGGCGGACAGACCG